>JAKALH010000167.1 GCA_021813225.1 Chloroflexota bacterium | reverse complement strand
CGGCGCCGATGGCACCGGGATGATGGACGTGGGATTGGCGAACGCACCGGCTCCCGTGTTGCCCGATTGCGCCGAGGAGCCGCCCGCGCCCGGCACGATGGTGGCCCCGGGCTGGAACGCGGCGCGTCCGCGCAAATCCACCACAGCGAACAGCAGCACGGCCAGGCCGGCGAACAGGGCTATCGCCAGCACGGCGATGCCGCCGATGATGAGGTTGCGTTTGCGCTCGCGCGCGGCGTTATCCTGCAAGCGTTCGTCCTGTAGTGCCGCCACAACTCTCTGCAAGGCAGGTCTGTGCGACCGTTGGTTCCATTATATCCGGCGGGTGGCACAACCGGGACGCAACGGGAGCGGGCTGGCGTCAATCCTCGGCGTAGGCAAACAGGCCGCTGAGCGACTCGCGCTTGTAGTTGCGCGCAATGGCCTCGCCGAATACCGGCGCGACCGACAGCACCGTCATGTGCGGCACGCGCTTCTCCGGCGGGATGGGCACCGTGTCGGTGGTCACGATCGAGGTGATCTCCGGGATATCGCCCAGGCGCTGCACCGCGCGCCCGCTGAAAAGCCCGTGCGTGCAGATGACGGTGATTTCCCTGATTCCTCTGGCTACCAGCAGTTTCGACAGTTCCACCACCGAGCCGCCCGTGGCGATCTCGTCGTCGTAAATGAGCGCGCGGCGGAAGCCGAACACATCCTGCCCCACCAGGCCGCGAATCGCCACCTCGCTGTCGGAGATGCGCACCTTGTCGGCAGTGGCGACGTTCAGGCCCAGTTCGGCGGCAAAGCGCGCGGTGGCCTTGGCGCGGCCCAGGTCGGGCGCGACGACGATGGTGTCGTGCTTGGACAGGTCCTGCTCGCGGAAGTACTTGACAAAGGTGGGGCGCGAGGTCAGCGGGTCGGTGGGCATGCTGAAGAAACCGTGCACCTGCGGCGAGTGCAGCGTCATGGCCATGACGTGCGTGGCGCCGGCGGTGCGCAACAGGTCGGCCACCAGGCGCGCGGTGATGGAGATGCGCGGGGCATCCTTCTTGTCGGAGCGCGCGTAAGAAAAATACGGGATGACCGCGTGGACTTCATAGGCGGCGGCGCTGCGCGCGATGTCCAGCATCATCAGCAGTTCCATCAGGTTGTCGCTGACGGGCGGGATGAGCGACTGCACGATAAACACAGTGCGGCCGCGCACCGGCACGCCCAGTTGCACGTACAGGTTATCGTTGCTGAAGCGGGAAAAGCGCGCCGGGTCAAGCGGGCACGACAGGTACGCGGCGATATCGGCGGCCAGAGGCTGATTCGACCGGCCGCTGAATATGCGGACGTCATTGGGGTCTAATGAGCTTGCCATTGATGATCACTTCCTGCGTAGGATTCATGTAGTTTAGTACAATCTTCGTGATGATGACCGTCACCCTGCGCATCTGGCGCACCGGCAACACCTTCACCGATCACACCGTCAGCGTGCCGGATGGCAGCTATGTGATTGACGCCATCGAACGGGTTTTTGCGCAGCCCGGCGTCAGTCTGGTGTGGCGGCATGCCTGCCATCATGCGTCGTGCGGCTCGTGCGGCCTGCGCATCAACGGCCTGGAGAAACTGCCCTGCGTCACGCCGCTCTCCGATTATGCGCCCGGACGGCCTGTCACGCTGCAGCCGCTGGCGCACCTGCCGCGCCAGGGCGACCTGGTGGTGGATTTCGCGCCGTTCTTTGAGCGCATGCAGGCGGTGGGCATGCCCATCATCCGCACCGACGAAACCGCCGGCAACTGCCTGGACAACCGCCGCGACCTGCGTTTTGAGGATTGCATCGAATGCGGGCTGTGCGTTTCGGCCTGCCCGGCCATGGCGAATCCTGTCTTCATCGGGCCGGCGGCGCTGGCGGCGGCGGAGCGCCTGATGGAAGAACCGCGCGGCGCCGATCTGAGTGCGCTGCTGCAGCTCGTGGATGCCACGACGGGCGTCTGGTCGTGCCGGTCTTCGTACCAGTGCAGCGCCGTGTGCCCCTCCGGCGTCGACCCCGCCGGCGCGATCATCCGCCTGCGCAAGCGCCTGTTAAGCTGAGAGGGATTCCCCCGGCAGCATTTGACGCCGGGTGCCTTACCTGATATAGTCGCGCCGCTGGTATGATGCCACGCATTCCACGGTGAATGCAATCCGAATCCGGCCTGGAAGCCCATGGAGATACACTCCATGGGCTTTTTCTGTTCCGGGAAAGATATCAAGGAGTCAAAAACGATGCCTTCGGTGAACAGTGGAGATACGGCCTGGGTTCTGATCGCCACGGCCCTCGTACTGATGATGACGCCCGCGCTGGCGTTCTTCTATGGCGGCATGGTCCGTAAGAAGAATATTCTCTCGACGCTGAACCTCAACATCATTGTGATGGCGCTGATCAGCGTGCAGTGGGTTCTGATCGGCTATTCGCTGGCGTTCGGCCCTTCCACCATCGGCCTGGTGGGCAACCTGGCCTACGCCGGTTTCAACAATGTCGGCGATGCTCCCAATGCCGCCTATGCGCCCACCGTACCCCACATCGCCTATGCCGCCTATCAGATGACCTTCGCCATCATCACGCCGGCGCTCATCACCGGGGCGTTCGTCGAACGTGTGCGCTTCAAGACCTTCCTGGTGTTCATCGCGTTGTGGTCCACCTTCGTGTACGGGCCGGTGGCGCACTGGGTGTGGGGAAAAGGCGGGCTGTTTCACAATCTGGGGGTGCTCGACTTTGCCGGCGGCACAGTGGTGCATGTCACCGCGGGTTTTTCGGCGCTGATGTTTGCGTGGGTCATCGGGCCGCGCAAGGGCTACGGCAAAGTGACGATGGAACCCTCGAATATCCCGTTCACCATACTGGGCGCCGGGTTGCTGTGGATGGGGTGGTTCGGCTTCAACGGCGGCAGCGCCCTGGCCGCCGACGGCGTGGCGGCCAATGCCATCATGACCACAAACACGGCAGCGGCCACAGCCGGTCTGGTGTGGATGCTGCTCAGTTGGCGCGACAGCAAGCCCAGCGTGCTGGGCATCGTTACGGGTGCGGTGGTGGGTCTGGTGGCCATCACGCCGGCATCCGGGTTCGTGTCGCCGCTGGCGGCGCTCGTCATCGGCGGCGTCGCCGCGCTGATCAGCTATAACGCCATCAAGTTCCGCCAGCGCCTGCAACTGGACGAGTCGCTGGATGTCTGGGCCTGCCACGGCATGGGCGGATTGTGGGGCGCGCTGGCAACGGGCCTGTTCGCCAGCAAAGCCATCAACCCCGCCGGGGCCGACGGCCTGTTCTACGGCAACCCCGGCCAGTTTCTGGTGCAGGCGCTGACGGTCGTCGTTGTGGCGGCGTTCTCGATGGGCGTCACCTTCGTGCTCACGAAGGCGCTCGACAAAGTGATGGGTCTGCGTGTCAGCCCGAATGAAGAGGAAGTGGGGCTGGACATCAGCGAACACGGCGAACACGCCTATAGTTAAGTCAGGTTCAGGCAGACCAACACCGCTCTCCAAGATGAGCAGCCGGGCGCAGGCGCCGCACAGCGACCTGCGCTGCGGCAAGAGGTCCGATCATGACGAAGAAAATAGAAGCGATCATCCGCGAAGAGAAGCTGAACGACATCAAGGACGCCCTGCATGCCATCGGCATCGTCGGCATGAACATCAGCGAGGTGCGCGGGCATGGCCGGCAGGGCGGCATCACGCTGGTGGGGCGAACGGGAACGTATCAGGTGGACATGCTGCCGCGCATCCAGTTGAATATCGTCCTGAGCGATAAGAACGTCGAGCGCACCATCGAGGCCATCTGCGGCGCCGCCAAGACCGGCAACATTGGCGACGGCATCATCTTCGTCTACCCGGTCGACGAAGTGGTGCGCATCCGCACGGGGGAGCGCGGCCACGAGGCCCTGATGTACGAAGGCGACATCGACACGCTGCCGGTTCAGGAGTAAGCCGTGCGCGGGCAACGAACCGGCGCACGCTTCCCGGCCGGGTTTACTGGTCGCTGAGGTAATCGCGCAGGCGGCGGCTGTGGTGCGGGTGGCGCAGCTTGCGCAGCGCTTTCGCCTCGATCTGGCGCACGCGCTCGCGCGTCACGCCGAACATCTGGCCGACCTCTTCGAGCGTGTGGGTCTTGCCGTCGCGGAAGCCGAAGCGCATCTCCAGCACGTTGCGCTCGCGTTCGCTCAGGCTGGTCAGCACCGAGCGCACCTGCTCCTTCAGCATCTCCAGCGTGGCCGAATCCATCGGCGACATCTCGGTCTGGTCCTCGATGAAGTCTCCCAGCAGGCTGTTCTGCTCGCTCCCCACCGGCGTCTCCAGAGATATCGGCTCGGCGGAGACGCGCATGATGTCCTGCACGTATTTGACGGCCTGTTCCAGCCTGCGTTCCAGCGCGGGGTCAATCGCCCGGTGGTTAGCCTGCGCTTCCATGATGGCGGCCAGTTCCGCCTCGGTCAGCAGGTTCATCTCCATCGCCAGGTCCTCGGTCGTCGGCTCCTGGCCCATCTCCTGCGTCATGCGGCGCTGCACGCGCGAGAGCTTATTGATCGTCTCCACCAGGTGCACGGGGATGCGGATGGTGCGCGCCTGGTCGGCGATGGACCGGCTGATGGCCTGGCGAATCCACCAGGTGGCGTAGGTGCTGAATTTGAAACCGCGCCAGGAGTAAAACTTCTCCGTGGCGCGCAGCAGGCCCATGTTGCCTTCCTGAATCAGGTCGAGGAATGAGATGCCGCGCCCCAGGTAACGCTTGGCGATGCTGACCACCAGGCGCAGGTTCGCGCGGATCAGCGACTGGCGGGCTTCTTCGGCGCGGCGATGAATATCGGCCAGGTGCTCGTCGCTTTCATCGTTCGAGGTCATCCAGGCGCGCGCCTCATCCCACTCCGGCAGTTCGACCGCAGCGGTGCCGTCGTCGACATTGGCCAGATGCCCGGCCAGGCGATCCACGAACAGAGGGGGCAGCACGATGGAGGTCAGCACGATGTCGAACAGCGGCTTGCTGATCTTTTCCACCGTCTGGTCCTGTCCCCAGCCCAGCTCGCGCAGGTATTGCTGCATATAGGCCGGCGAGACATCCATATAAGAGAACGGCATCTGGCGCGCCTCGCTCAGGTGCCGGTCGAGCCGGGGCGGCTGCACCTTGCGCATCGCGCATTCGTCGACGGCGGTGCGCCACGCTTCGCCGAGGTGCGCGTAGGCCACCTCCCAGATGCTCATGCCGGTTTCCGCCGCAATCCCCTGCAGCCCGGGCAGCAACTGATCGGCGCTGAAAGTGGCGCACGTGCGCAATTCCTGGTCCGCGGTCAGCAGCGGGGTGGCGCTGATCTCGCGCAGGTACATGCGCACCGGGTCGTCGCCCTCGGCCTGGTCGACGGCGGCCAGCCTGCGCGTATCGAGGTCGGACAGATCTTCCAGCGACTCGTCTTCTTCCTCACCCTCCGCCAGAGCATAAGCCGCGGCAAGCTCCGCCTCATCATCGTCAGACGATGCGCTCGGTTCGCGTCCCGACGTCTCGGCATCGCCGCTCAGCAGTTTGCGCATGAACGGGTCGGTCGAATCACCGGCGGTCAGTTCGGTGCCGTTGTCGCCGAGGCCATCGAGGTTATCGTCGTCGTCCTTCAGGTCGGCTGGCTCCTCTGCGGGCGCATCGGCCGAGGCGCGCTCCATCTCTCCGCGATCCCAGCGCGGCTGGCGATTCCGCAATGATTCGGCATCCTTGTCGGCGGCCTGTCGGGTTGTCCGTGCCGAGTTCGATTCGGTGGCCACTTTCTTACTGTCTCCCATCTCTGGAAAGGCTTAGCCTCACGTTTTAACAAACTGAAAAACTGTCAACGATACCGCGCCGGTCTACGGATAGGCTCTGGTTCAAGCGATTGTCACGATGCTGCGCAGCCGCAACGCTTTTTGAGCACGAAGGAGTTTGGCATTCACATCCAGAAGCTGACGATTATACTGTGAAGTCGCTTCTCGATCGTCTCTGGCCTGCGCATCGTCAATCATCAGCGCGGCAGCCTGCCGGTTGCGGCGCAGGTTTTGCTCTCTCAGCCGCAGCGCGGTGCGCACGGCCTCTTCGCGCAGGAAGGTCTCCTCGTCAACGCCGCTGGCGCTGTCGCTGGCCAGTTGCACATCGGCAATCAGCTCGAGCCAGTCGTCGTCGGCTTCGGGCAGCGGCTGGCCGGTGGCGGCGCGATTGAGCTGCACGAATCCTGCTCGCAGCGCCGGATTTGCGAAATCGTCCGTCCCCAGGATATCCAGATTGGCGCGTGTCAGGGCCACATTAGCGTCCATCAACAGGGCGGGATGCCGTGCCAGCACGGCAACCATGTGCGTCTCCAGGTCCGGGCGGCCGGCGGCGGCTTTACGGACGGAAGCAACCGGCGCAGCCCCTTCGCCGGGCGGCGCTTCGGGTGGCTGCGGTTCGCGCTCGGCGCGGCGGGTCTCCGCGCGCGGCGTGGCCGCCAGCGCCTGCGCAATGGCGCGCGGGTTCAGGCGCAGCTTGCGCGCCAGTTGCTGAACGTAATAGTCGCGAGATCG
>JAKALH010000166.1 GCA_021813225.1 Chloroflexota bacterium | reverse complement strand
CTGCTGCGCGCGCTGCTGGCGGATGTGCGCACTGTGCTGGGAGAGCAATTCGCGGGCCTGTACCTGCACGGTTCGCTGGCGGGGGGCGACTTTACCCCGCAGCGCAGCGATATCGACTTCCTGGTCGTCACGCGCGACGCGCTGCCGCCCGAAACGCTGCGCGCGCTGGAAGCCATGCACGCGCGCCTTACTGCCAGCGGGATGAAATGGGCTGATGTGCTGGAAGGCTCGTATATCCCGCGGCGGGCGCTGCGCCGCCACGACCCGGCCGACTGCCATCACCCGGCATTGCGCGTGGATGGCAGCTTCGGTGTGGACGGCCACGGCAGCGAGTGGGTCATCCAGCGCAGCATCATCCGCGCGAAGGGCATCACACTGGCCGGTCCGCCGCCGCAAACGTTGATCGACCCGATCTCTCCGGATGAGTTGCGCCGGGCCGCCGCCGGGATTCTGTTCGAATGGTGGCAGCCCCAGCTTGAGGATCACTCGCGCCTGCTCAGCGCGGAGTACCAGGCCTACGCGGTGTTGACAATGTGCCGCTCGCTGTACACGTTCCAGTTCGGCTCCGTCGGCACCAAGCCGGCGGCGGCGCGCCGGGCGCAGGAGGAGTTGGGCGAACCCTGGGCGGGGTTGATCGAACAGGCGCTGGCGTGGCGCCACGGCGACCCGCTGGATCGGCTGGACGATACGCTGGGGCTGATCGGCCTTACGCTGGCGCGCGCCCGGACGTATGAGAACAGATAACCAGTGACGTGGTATGGTTACACTGTTTATCCTACGCGGGATAACTGGACACTTCAGATAATGTGTATTGGGGGGCGATTAGTAACCGCTCCGTACTACCTGATCGATTACACGGTCCGCGCAGGCCGGTAGCGGCGCTGTTGTAGATCAGCAGGATGCCCTGACCGGTGAACAGCAGCGCGCGCCTGCTCCAAAGGGTCGGACACAGCGGCCGAAAGATCGGCCAGGCGAGGCAGTTCCACCGCCAGAACATCCGGCCGGTTTTCGCGCAGCGCCGCGGTCGCCCGTTGTCTGAGTGAATCGAATTGGTACGCCATGTGATGTTCCCGGTATCCTCCCGCCTGGCGGTCCCATCAAGCGATTCGTCTTTCGGGAAAAGATACGGCGCCGAACCGCCCGGCAGGTCTACAATGTACGGGATTCGAACGGAGCCTGAGAGCCGCCGGCGCAGCAGGCTGACCGGCGTGCCAAACTGAAAACCTGGAGTAACCATGACATCCAATCCAACCGCCGCCCCGGGCTATGACCTGCTGCTGAAAGGCGGCCATGTCATCGACCCGCGCAACCGGATCGACGCGCTGCGCGATGTGGCCGTCAGCGGCAAGACTATCGCCGCCGTCGCGCCGGATATCGACCCCGCGCTGGCGACCCGTGTCGTCGACGCGACGGGCCTGTATGTCACGCCCGGCATCCTCGATATCCACGCGCACGTCTACCACACGCGCGCGCCGGAAGGCGACCCCGAAGGGTTGAGCATCGTCGCCGATGCGCACTCCTTCCGCAGCGGGGTGACGACGATGGTCGACACCGGCACTGCCGGGTGGCGCCATCTGCGCCACTTCAAGCACACCGTCATCGACCGCGCAAAGACGCGCATCTTCGCCTATGTCAACATCGTCGATCAGGGCATGCTGGGCGACTTCGAACAGGACCCGCGCACCTTCGACGCGGAACTGGCCGCCGACGCGGCGCTGGCGCACCGCGATATCGTCGTCGGCATCAAGACCGCCCATTACTGGACGCACAAGCCCTGCGACGAACTGCACACGCCGTGGGCGGCGGTGGATCAGGCCATCAAGGCCGCCGAACTATGCAGGATGCCGGTCATGTACGACTTCTGGCCGCGCCCGGAGCGCACCTACCCCGACCTGATCCTGAAGAAGGCGCGCCCCGGCGATATCCACACGCACGTGTTCGCGCAGCAGTTCCCCGTCATCGACGACGCCGGCCATGTGTATCCCCACATGTTCGAGGCGCGGGCGCGCGGCGTGATCTTCGACCTGGGCCACGGCGCGGGCAGCTTCTGGTTCCGCAACGCCGTCCGCGCCGTTGCAGGCGGCTTCGTGCCCGACTCGATCAGCACCGACCTGCACACCCACAGCGTGGTGCAGCCGGTCGTAGACATGCAGACGACCATGAGCAAGGTGCTCAACATGGGTGTATCGCTGCCGGATGTCATCAAGCTGTCTACCAGTAACCCAGCCAATGAGATCGGCCATCCCGAGCTGGGGCATCTGAGCGTCGGCGCGTGCGCTGACGTGGCGGTGTTCAATCTGCGCAGCGGCCAGTTCGGGTTTGTGGATTGCGGGCGTGCGAAGATCACAGGCGACCGCAAGCTGGAATGTGTGCTGACGATCCGCGCCGGTGATGTGCTCTTCGACCCTAATGGGCTGGGTGCGCCGCTGTGGACGCAGGCGCCGTCGCAATATTGGCGGCTGCCCGAGGCGTAAGTGCACGGTAAACCTGACGGGCGGTGGGCAGGCGTTGTCATGGAGTCGCTGCGCGGGGAATGACGGGGCGGTGTGCCGTCGTTCCCGCGCAAGCGGGAACCCAGGGTCATACGGTGTGGCAGTGCAGTGTAGAGATGTCGTCATGGATTCCCCGCTTCCGCGGGGAATGACGAGGCGGTGGTGTGTGCGGGGAATGACGGGGCGGTGTGCCGTCGTTCCCGCGAACTGACACGGTGATTACGGACAGGTGATGGAAACCATGACAATCTACGAGGAACTGGGCATCAGGCAGGTCATCAACGCCAGCGCGACGCTGACGCGGCTGGGCGGCAGCATCATGCCGCCCGAAGTGCTCGCGGCCATGCAGGACGCCGCGCGCTGGTTCGTCGATCTCGACGAATTGCAGGCCAAGATCGGCGCGCGGCTGGCCGAGCTGACGCACAACGAGGCGGCCTACGTGTCGTCGGGGGCGGCGGCAGGCATCACTCTCGCCGTAGCCGCCTGCGCAGCAGGCACGGACCGTGCTGCCATCGACCGCCTGCCCGACACGACGGGCTTGAAGAACGAACTCATCGTGTTCAAATCGCACCGCAACGGCTACGACCACGCCGCGCGCATGGTGGGCGTGAAGATGGTGGAGATCGGCGATGCGCAGCGCACCGATCCCGCGCAACTGGAAGCCGCTTTCACGCCGAACACCGCCGCCTTCATCTGGTTTCAGGGCGGCATGACCGGCCGCGCCGATTTCCCGCTGGCCGATGTCATCGAACGCTGCAATACGCGCGGGGTGCCGGTCATCGTGGATGCGGCGGCGCAGTTGCCGCCGGTCGAAAACCTGTGGCGCTTCACGCAGATGGGCGCCGCCTGCGCCATCTTCAGCGGCGGCAAGGACCTGCGCGGCCCGCAGTCCAGCGGGCTGGTCGTCGGGCGCAAGTGGCTGATCGATGCCATGCGCCCGCATGGCAATCCCAACCCCGGCATCGGTCGCCCCATGAAGGTGGGCAAAGAGGAGATGGCCGGGCTGCTGGCTGCGGTGCAGCGCTACCTGGCGCTGGACCATCGCGCCCGCTGCGAGCGCGACGAGCGCGTGGTGGCAGTCTGGTGCGACGCCTTTAACAGTCTGCGCGGGGTGCGCGCGCGACGCTCGTACCCTAATGAGGCCGGCCAGCCGCTGCCGCGCTGCGAGGTGCTGCTGGGCGCGGATGCGGCGCTGACACGCGAAGAGCTGGTCGCCGCGTTGCTGGGCGGGTCGCCTGCCATCTCGGTGGCGGCGTCGCCGGACCCGGCCGGCATTTACCTCAACCCCATGACGCTGACAGATGAAGAAACGCAACTGGTGGCGCAGCGCCTGACCGGTCTGCTGGGCGGTTGACCGCGCCAGCAATTGCTCAATAGCGCCAGCCACTCCTGAAGTTGCTGCGCGGCATCGATGTGGGCGGCTGGCCGTTCCTGCTCATGAGCTAACGGATCGTGCTCAGGTCGCCTTCCAGTTGCATGCGCTCTTCAGGCTCGCTGACCTGATCCAGCAGCTTGCGGGCCTCGTCCAGGTAATGCTGCGCCAACTGGCTGTTGCCGGCTGCCGATTCCGCGCGCGCCAGCGCCTCGTAGGCGTAGGCGAGGTAGAAGGGCAGGACGCCGGCGCTCTGGCTGGCCGCCAGGCACATTTGGCCGTAGCGCCGCGCATTGTCTCCCTGACCGAGCACCGCATAGATGCGCGATGCCTGCCAGTAACCGACCGACAGATTGGTAGGGGTGCAATCCGCGCGCTGCGTCCAGTGCCAGGCCGAAGCCAGGCACAGGCGGATCATCTGCTCATTCTCCTCCGGCGTGCGCTCCTGCTTATCCAGCAGGTCCCAGGCTGCATTGAAGCAATGGGCTGAGAAGTAGCGGTGCGCCGCGTCAAGGTCGAAATCGGGTGTACCCGTCATGTGAACCTCCTGTTGTGCCGCAGCTACCTGAAGACCAGTGAGATAGTGTATTGCCTGTCGGGTCCTCCGCCAGCTATTATCGCGGCATACGGGTCAGACGACTGCGAATGCGAACAGATGCACCGGCTCATCGATTCGGCCGCGCCAGCGGTTCCCACGCCAGGACGCGCCTGGCCTTGCTCATGTTCATGATCCGGTTCTCGTAGTCGCCGCTGATCATGAACGCCTGGAAACCGTTGCGGTATTCCAGCGCCGCCAGCATAGCGCGCGCTACATCCTCGGCATCCGTGGCGATACCAGGCTTGCCCGCAACGGCCTGTGCCAGCCATTTCTCGCGCGAGAGCGGCATGCACAGCCGCAGCGCGTTCACGCTCATGCCGTACAGGTAACAGGCATTTCGGCAGACTTCCTCGCCCATCCGTTTGGTCAGGCCGTACATGCCGCGCGCGTCGGGCGGCATGTCTTCGTCGAAGAAATAGCGCACTTCCAGCGCGCCGTCGTAGACCGACATGCTGCTGCAGTACACCGCGTGGCGGACGCCGGCCGCCTGCGCCGCGCGCAGCGCCAGGTACACGCCTTTCACGTTCAGGTCGAAGCACGACTCAGCGATTTCTATATCCGGCCCGAATTGAACGTTCATTACCATGTACAGGACGGCATCCATACCCTCTGCGGCGCGCGCAACCGCGGCGTAATCGAGCACGCTGTCGTGGACGTAATCGACCGTCGAATCCGCGGGCGGCTTCAGGTCATACACGCGCAACGTGTGGCGCTGCTTCAGAAACGGCAGCACCAGCGTCCCGACCAGCCCCGAACCACCGATGACGAGCACTTTCATGTGTGTCCTCCCTGTGCCAGAGGCGATTTACACCCCCGATTGTAGAGCCGGCTGCAGGCAGCGGCCCAGCCGCTTATGCGGCAGCCTGCATCAGCAGGTCGGGCCGGTTGCTGGTGATGCCATCGACGCCCAGCGCGCGGATGCGCTGCATGTCGGCTGTATCATCGACCGTCCAGACGAAGATGCGCCTGCCGGCCCGATGCACGCTCTGCACCGTCGCCGCCGTGACAAAGTGGTAGTTCAACATGACCGCGCTGGCGTGCGCGTCCGCCATCACGCCCGCAATCCGCCGCGGCATCGTCCGACGCATCCACCTCACGGCGAGGCGCACGACCGGGCGCAGTAATGGCTGGCCGGCCGCGCTGTGATTTTGAGGGTGCGAGATGCCGGTGCGTATGGACGGCTCCAGCGCGCGCACGGCACGCAGGCTGCCGGCGATGCTCGAGCTGACGATGACTTCATCGATGATGCCGCGGGCGCGCAGGGCAGCCAGCACGGCGCTCTCGTGCCCCTCGCCTTTCAGGTCCACGTTCAGGAGCGCGCGTCCCTGCAGCAGATCAAGCGCCTCGTCGAGGGTTGCCACCTGAGCGCCATCGCGGGTCCGCAGCGCGCGCAGTTCTCGCAGGGTTACTGCGGCGACGGGGCCTTGTTTATCCTCGAACTGCGCCATGTCCTCGTCGTGCAGCAGCACCAGCGCGTCGCGGCAGGCCTGCACATCAAACTCGATGGCGTCGGCGCCCATCTTCAGGCCCAGCGCCAGCGATTCGATTGAATTGTGCGGCGCATAATGCCCTGCGCCGGCATGGCCGATGCGCAGGAATGGTCTGCGCCATGCCGCCGGCCAGTCCGCAGCGACTGCCGCCGATGATTTAAATGTAGTTGTTATCACTTACCCCTCTGAACCGGCATCGGCAATTCCGCCCCCCGGCCGAAGCGCTATTATCGCAGCATGTCGGTCTGGCTGGTTGAACCCCAGGAAGCTGCAGGATACTGAGGTTACCTCTTCCCTGATCAAGCCGTTGCACCGCCCGCATGGTTGTGCCCTCACTTACGCCGTTTTATAGTGTTGTCGGGTGGAACTACAACTGCATGATGCCCCCGGCCACACGGATGACCTGCTGGATCAGCGCATGCCCGCAGTCTATACCCGCGACGCCAGCCGTCGTTCTCCGCGCCGGCTAATGTCCGTCATTCCCCGCGAAAGCGGGGAATCCAGGATTACATCATGCCGCCGCGGTACTGCATGGCCCTGGATGGCCCGCCTGCGCGGGCATGACGACACCAGTCGCCATTCCCCGCGAAAGCGGGG
>JAKALH010000165.1 GCA_021813225.1 Chloroflexota bacterium | reverse complement strand
GGCGCTCTATCACCCCTTCCTGGTTGCCAACCGGAGTCAATGATGCACAGGACATTCTTCAAGTTCGCCGCGCTGGTCATCGCCGCCGCTGCGGCGGGCACCGCTGCCGCGGGGCAACTCGCCACCGTCACCCTCGACGCCAAGGCCATCGCGGCCGGCGGGATTCGGACCGCGGTGCTGCAACAGGTCAAGCGCGCCCCGCAGGTCTCCGCCTACGGCCTCGTTCTCGATCCCGGACCGTTGATTACTCTGTCGGCGCAGATCGCCGCCGCGCGCAGCACGTTCGCCGCCGCGCAGGCCACGACCGCGCTGGCACGCAGCGAGGCGGCCCGTGCCGCCGATCTGTATCGGTCTCAGCACAACATCTCGCAGGCGGCCTTCCAGGCGGCGCAGTCGCGGCTGCAGGTCGCCGAGGCCAACCAGGCCAACGCGCAGGTGCAGCTCACCGAGCTCGATGCCCGCGCGCGCACCGACTGGGGCGCCAAGCTCGCGACCGCCGCGTCTTCCGGAGCGGCGCCGCTGCCGCAACTGGGAAGCGGCGCCCAACAGCTCGTCGAGGTCAGCCTGCCACTTGGGCAGTCGCTGCCGGCCGTGTCGACCGATCCGGCGGCCTCGACGCCTGACGGCAAACACGTAACCCTGCACCTGGTCAGCCGCGCACCGCGCGCCGCCGCAGGCGTCGCTGGTCCCAGCCTGTATTACCTCATGTCCGCCCAGGATTCCGCGCCAATCGGCACGCCGCTGACGGTGGCCTTGAGCGGGTCGGGTGCGGTGGCCGGCGTCCTGGTTCCGCCGTCCGCCGTGGTGTGGCACGACGGGACGGCGCTCGTCTACCGCCAGACCGGCGCCGCGTCGTTCGCACCGGTCGCGGTGCCGGCCTCGTCGCGCGACGAGGGGGGCTATTTCGTGGCGGTGGGTGACGGTACGGCACTTCAGGCGGGGCAGCGGATCGTGGTCGCGGGCGCAGCTCTACTCTTCGCCGCATCGGAGTCGCCGCCGCCTGCGGCGAAGGCAAAATCAGCCAAGGCAGAAAACGATGACGACAATTGAGGGAGCGGTCTGATGCGTGCAATCGTCGAGTTCTGCCTGCGTCTGCGCTGGCTGGTCCTGTTCGCGGCGCTCGGGCTGGCACTGCTGGGCGTCATCGCGGTACTTCATGCGCCCTACGATGTGTTCCCGGAGTTTGGGCAACCCACGATCACCGTCGTCACCAACGCAGCGGGATTGGCCCCTCGGCAGATCGAGGCGCTGGTCACCACGCCCGTCGAAGACGCCGTGAACGGCATTCCCGGGCTGTCGGTACTGCGCTCGCAGTCGATGGAAGGGCTTTCCGTTGTGACGGTGGTATTCCATGGCAAGACGAACGTTTATCTCGATCAGCAACTTGTCGCGCAGCGCATCGCTCCCCTGACAACTTTGCTGCCGCCAGGCGCAACGCCGGTTATCGCACCGCTGCAGTCGTCCACAGGCGTCGCGTTGACCATCGGGTTGTCATCCTCGAAGTTGTCGCTGATGCAGTTGACCGAGATCGCACGCTGGACCATCCGGCCAGCACTCCTGGCGGTACCCGGCGTCTCGAAAGTCGTCATCTTCGGCGCACAGCCAGAACAGTTGCAGGCGCAGTTCGACCCCAGCAAGCTCGTTGCGCTGCACATCGGCTTGAATCAGTTGATTGCGGCGACGGCCCAGGCGAGTGAGGTTCGCGGGGCGGGCGTCGTCAACACACCGAACCAGCAGCTTGTACTGATGAGCCACGGCCAAGCGACGACCCCTTCGTTACTAGCCGACAGCCTGCTGGTGCGTCGCGCGCACCACAGCGTCACGCTGGGCGAGGTCGCGCACGTGGTGGCGGCGCCGCCGCCGCCCATCGGTGATGCGCTGGTCGGTACCCAAAAGGGATTGGTACTGGTCATCGGTGCCCAATACGGTGCCAATACGCTCGACGTGACGAACGGGCTTGACCGCACTCTCGCGGCTCTGGCGCCGGTTTTCAAGCAGAACGGCATCCAACTCCAGCCTGATGGCCTACGGCCCGCCACGTTCATCGACACCGCGTTGCACGACGTGGGCAATTCGTTGGCGATCGGTGGCGTGCTCATCATGCTGGTGTTGTACTTTGCCTTGCGCAATTGGCGAACAGCGATCATCTCGTTTACCGCGATTCCGCTGTCGCTGTTGTCCGCCGCACTGGTCCTTGTCCACTTCGGCTTCAGTCTCAACACGCTGTCACTCGGCGGCCTCGCGATTGCTCTGGGCGAAGTGGTGGACGACGCCGTGGTGGACGTGGAGAACACTCATCGCCGTTTGCGCGAGAACAGCGCTCGCGCACAACCGCGACCGGCATTGGAAGTTGTATTGCGTGCGGCCATGGAGGTACGCAAGGCCGTCATTTTTGCCACGTTGTCGGTGGTCATCGTGTTCCTGCCCATATTGCGGATGACGGGTGTTGCCGGTCGTATGTTCGAGCCGCTGGCTCTGGCCTACGTCTTTGCGATCCTTTCATCGCTCGCCGTGGCACTCACGGTTACGCCTGCTTTGGCGATGCTGCTGCTGGGGCGTGGCCGGCTGGAACCCGCCGATCCACCCCTGGTGGCGTCTATCAAGCGCCGTTACGGACGTTGGCTTGCCCTTGTTCATAGCCGCCCCCGGCGAGTGGGCGCGCTGGTGCTCATCCTGATTGTTGGCGGTCTGGCCTCCGTGCCTTTCCTGCGCACAAGCTTCCTTCCGCACTTCAATGAGAATGACCTCATCGTGCACTTCCAGACGGCGCCCGGCACGTCGCTGGCGACGACGATGCACATCGGCGAGCGGGCGGTCGGGATCATGCAGCGCATGCCCGAGGTGGCACACGTGGTGATGCACGCTGGCCGCGCCCATCTGTCCAACGGCAACGCCCTGACCAACAAGGCGGAGATCGACGTGGCCTTGAGCGCCAAGGGCAACGCCGACAGCGCCGCCGCCGAGACTCGCATCCTGGAGGCGGTCCGTGGGGCGCCGGGAGTACGCTGGTGGGCCAACACCTTTCTGACCGAGCGCATCCACGAGACCCTGTCCGGTGTAACCGCGCCCGTGGTGGTGACACTCTACGGCCGCCATCTCTCGGCTCTGAACGACGATGCCCGGCGCGTGGCCGAGGTGCTGCGCCGGGTGCCGGGAGCGGCCGGCGTGCGCATCCAGGCGCCGCCCGGCACCCCCGAACTCTCCATCACCCTCGACCGCGCCGCCCTGACGCGCTACGGCTTCACTCCGGCGCAGGTGCTGCAAGCGATCCAGACCTGCTACAGCGGCCGCACGGTCGGCCGAGTCTACACCGCGGGGGCGTCGCTGGCGATCGTGGTGGTGCTGCCGCCCGCCCTGCGTTCGGATCCGTCCGCGATCGCCGACGTGCCGCTGGTGAACAACTCCGGCACCGTCGTGCTCCTGGGCGCTCTGGCGCAGATCCGCGAGCGCTCCGGACAGTCGCTCATCCTCCACCGCGGCGCGCAGCGCGTGCAGCTCGTCACCGCCAACGTCAGCGGCAGTGCCGGGCAGTTCGTCGCGCGGGCCCGCAGCAAGCTCGCCAGCCTGCCCCTGGCGTCAGGCGATTACCTGCGCATCGGCGGCACGTCGGCAGCTTCGGGGCAGGCCCGGATGCAACTGGCGCTGGACTTCGCGCTGGCGCTGGCGGCGATCCTGGGCCTGCTGGTCATCGCTTTGCGCGACGGGCGGACGGTGGCGCTGCTGGCGGTCAACCTGCCGTTCGCGTTGGTGGGCGGAGTTGCCGCGATCTGGATTGCTCGGTTGCCCATCTCGCTAGGCGCGGCGGTGGGCTTCGTGACGGTCTTCGGGATCACGCTGCGCAACTCCATCATGCTGCTGTCGCACTACCGGTCGCTGGTGACCGAGGAAGGTCTGCCCTGGTCCTGGGAGACGGCGCGTCTCGGGGCGATGAACCGTCTCACACCCATCCTGATGACCGCCTCGGTCACGGCGCTGGGCTTGCTGCCGCTGGCGATCGGCGCGCATCTTCCGGGCCAGGAGATCGAAGGGCCCATGGCGATCGTGATCCTCGGCGGGCTGTTCAGCTCGACGGCACTGACCTTGCTGGTCCTGCCGACCCTGGCGCTGCGCTTCGCGCGGTTCGAGAAGGCGGAGCGGGGGGATGGCGCGACGGTGCAATCCTCGATGTCGTGACAGTCTCCGCAATCCCTTGAATGGAGCCCACCATTCTGAACTTGCCGGGCTATCGCGTCCTGGCTGCGCGAGAGTCCGAGCGCGAGTACCACGTCAAAGTCGAGACCAAATCGCCGGTCGGTCTGTGCCCCGCCTGCCTCTGTGTGGAGGCGGTCGGACATGGCCGCGTCGAGATCCTTGTCCACGACCTGCCAATCCATGGCAAGCAGGTCGGGGTCTACGTGGATGCCAGGCGCCTGCGCTGCCAGGGCTGCGGCAAGACCTTCATGGAGACGCTGCCCGGCGTCAACGACGCCCGGCGCATGACCCAGCGCCTGGTCAAGTGGGTCGGCGAGCGCTCGCTGCGCCACACCTTCACCAGCATCGCCGAGGAGATCGGCGTGGCCGAAGGTACGATCCGCAACGTCTTCGCTGCCCATGCAGCGGCGCTGGAACACACGGTCAAGTTCCAGACCCCGCACTGGATGGGGATCGACGAGATCCACATCATCCGCCGTCCCCGGGCGGTGATCTCGAACCTGAAGAACAACACCGCTGTCAACATGCTGCCCGACCGCGACAAGAAGACCGTCGCGCGGTATCTGGCCGGGTTGCCGGGCCGGGCCGACGTGCAGTACGTGGCGATCGACATGTGGGTGCCGTACCACGAGGCCGTGCGCGAGGTGCTGCCCGACGCCATCGTGGTCGTGGACAAGTTCCACGTCCAGCGCCTGGGCAACATGGCCCTGGACGAGTTCCGCCGGTCGCTGGGCCGCGTCGACAAGGCCGACCCTGCACGCAAGAAGGCGGCCGGCGTGAAGAAGGACCTGTCCCTGTTCCGCAAGCGCGAGCGCGATCTGAACGACCGCGAGCGCCTGCTGCTCTCGGGCTGGCTGAACAACATCCCGGAACTGGCCGAGGCGTACAGGCTCAAGGAGGCCTACTTCGACATCTACGAGGCGGGAAGCCAGGCTGAAGCTGCTGTCCGGTTCGATACCTGGGCCAAGAGCATCGGGCCGGAACATCGCGCCGCCTTCGCGCCGACGCTGTCGGCCTGGCGGAACTGGCAGCCGCAGATCCTGGCCTACTTCGACCACCGCATCACCAACGCGTTCACCGAGAGCCTGAACAGCCTGATCCGTTCCATCAACCGACGCGGGCGCGGCCACAGCTTCGAGGTGCTGCGCACCCTGGTCCTGTACTCCAAGGGGGCGCACCGGATCGAGACCAAGCGCCGGCCCTTCGCCCGGCAGGGCTGGGACATGGAGACGTTCGACCGCGCGCCGCCCACCGAGTCCGCCTACACCGGCATGCTGGGCCGGGCGACGCTGATGCGGGCGCCGCCCATGGCATCGGAGGTCGAGGAAGTGAACTACGGGGTGGACATCGCCCGCCTAGTGGCGATGCTGGAGTCGGGCGAGATCTGAGCCTCACCCACAAAATTGGGTCGGCGACGGCCGAGAGCGTTCCTGACCTTTACCCACACAATTTTGCGAAGACCCGATTTATTCAAGGCCGAAGCCACCCGTGCCAAGAAGGCGAATGACCTCGAAGAACAGCGCACGGGACTGAAACACCCCTTGCATCTTCCGGTCTGCACGCATTTCAAGCAGACCTTCTCAAACACCCCGAACATTCACTTCATGGGGCTGTGGGACACCGTGTCGAGCGTAGGCTCGATCTACGATCCGTTCAGCCTGCCTTTCACCCACTGGAATCCCATCGTCCAAACCGTGCGCCATGCCGTTGCCATTGACGAAATGCGAAAATTCTTCCGGACGAATCTGTGGTCCGCATCATCATCCGGCACGGACGTGAAACAGGTCTGGTTTGCCGGCGATCACGGCGATGTCGGTGGCGGTTACCCCGAAGCGGAGAGCGGGCTTGCCAAAATCACGCTGTCCTGGATGCTGCGTGAAGCTGCTGCAGCCGGGCTCGCGATCGACAACGATCGATTGACGTCGATCTTTCCTGCCAGCAACCTCGCCTCGACGCTGGCGCCAGCCAATCCCCTGGCGGCGATGCATAACGAACTGGACCGTTCGTTCTGGAAATTCGCCCAGTGGATCCCGCGCCGCCATTGGGTGCGTGATCAGGAAACCCGACGGTACGCCTTGCAATGGGATTTCTCGCCGCGGCCGACGCCGCGCTTGATTGAAAGCGGCGCCCTCATCCACGACACGGTTTTCGAACGCATGCAAGCCGATCCCAACTATCGACCTGTCAACTTGCCGGCCGATGTGCGCTGCTATGGACATCAAATTTGAAACCTGATTGCCTCGGCAATGGCGACAGCTATCGCCTGCGCAAGTGATCGAGTCTCAAGGAAAGGCTGGAATATCGGGCTCCGTGCCCTCTGGCTGGACTTGAGGATGATGCTTGAGCAAGCGTTTGATGCCATGCTCAAGGCCTACACCGCATG
>JAKALH010000164.1 GCA_021813225.1 Chloroflexota bacterium | reverse complement strand
CAGTTCACACCCGCGCTGTTCAATTCACCCTGCTCGGTGCGCGTCAGCGGGTAAGCCAGTTTGAGCGCGCCGCGCACCGGCTCATTCGCCGGAGCCTTATGCACCCCGCGCATGGCATCGGTGCGCGCCCATACCCCGGCGATATGCCCGGACGGCGGAACCAGCACCAGCGCGCTGGATACATCCGCATTGGGCGCCGGGCTGGCCGGCGGCAGCGGGTCGCGCACCTGAATCCAGGGGAAGTAGAAAGCGGCGTAACCGCCATCCGACTGGCGCGGCTTCAGCCCCTGCGATTGTCCGCCCGACGCGGTCGATCCGCCGCCGCTGCCTGAGCCGCCGGACCCGCCCGAACCGCCCGGAGCAGGTGTGGAAGGCGGCTGCGCCACGATTTTCAGCGCGCTGATTTTGGTTGAGTCCACGTCGCGCGGCGCGTCCAGGATGCCGACGCGGTCCTTGAGCGTTTCGCAGTGCGCGATGACGGCATCGTAGGACGCGGCGTCCGTGTAGCCGGGCGCGCACACGATGGCAATTTCGTCTACCTGCTCCAGCAGGTCCAGGCCCGTCTTTGCCCCGGCGCTGCCCGCAATCGACTGGCCGGCGGGCACGTTGGCGATGAAGCAGCGCGTGCCGCCGTTCAGGAAGTAACCATATACCGCCTGCGAGAGGTTGGTGCTGGGCAGCAGTTTATCCTGGTTATTCGCGCGCGCCGTGCAGAACTCACGCACGAACTCGGTCCAGTTGTTGATCGGATAGGCCTCGGTCAGGTGCGCCTGCGGGTTGGGGGCCGCGCCGACGAAGCCGGCCGTGCTGGTGCCGACTGCCTCAATCGGCCTGGTGCCGGATGGAATTTCCTCTACATAGATATCGGGAGCCAGGTAAGTGGGCATATGTCATTACTCCTATTCAATTACGCTGCAAACGGATCGAACTGGATCACCACGGGTTTATCGCTGTCGGCAGGGCTGTCGACGCTGATATCGAACTGGCGGCCTTTCGCCAGCACGCGCAGATTGCGTTTGCCCGCCTGAACCGGCAGGCCCAGGAAACGAAACAGGCCGTTGGCATCGCTATAGGCGGCCAGGTTCAGGCTGGGAATCTCCACGCGTGCGCCGGGGATGGCCAGGTTGCCCGGCCCGACAATCTGGCCGGCCAGCGTCGTCATCGGCTCCGGCTGGACGGACAACGGGCTGCGCACGTATTCCACCTTCGGAAGCGGGCGCTCCTGGCGCACCGGCATGCTCAAAACGAAGGCGGGGCGCGGCGCCAGCCTGAGCGCCAGCCAGGTCTCCGGCGGCAGCGGGTCAAGGTCAATGGTGTAATCGGCGGTCTGCATGGCCGCGAACGCCAGATCGCCGAGAAGCTGATGCGCGCGCTGCGGCGTGGCCGCCCAGGTGCTGATCAGGTAACGCAACATGATCTGCAGCGGCGGGCGGCCGGCCGTGCGCAGGGGCGGGCAGTTAGCCAATGCGAGCAGGAACGCGCTGACACCTTCACCCGTTGGGGCGTCGGGAGGCGCGGCCAGCGACACAGCCACATTTCCTATGACGTGACCGATCCATGACGACAGGGTTTCGTCAGCCTGATCCAGCATGGCTCAGAACCGCCTTGACTACGAATCCAACATCGTGATCGTGGGTGTGGTGAAACCTGATGCGGTGTCTGCGTGATGAACGCCGGGCATCCTCCGTGTGCGCCGCCCGTTGCTCAACGACACCCTGTGTGGTAGTTATGTAGTGCAGCTATGACCACTTACATGAATATCACACCTCGAATACTATAGGGAAACTTTGCGTGTGTCAACGCTGTATGGGTTGCATCACTGCACTTCAAAGTGTAAAAGCCACGCTGACATCAGGCGCTATCCAGGGCTATCTGCTGACGATGGGCAGGTGCAGCGCCGTGCACGCCGGGTTGGAAGGATTCGCCGCCGGCAGCACCACCGTCACAGGCGGCGAGGTTGCCGAGATGGTCGAAGTCATAGCGTCAGCGGCGGTGCTGCCGGCCGGCGCCAGGAAGGCGCGCGAACCATTGTCCAGCGCCTGCACCAGCGGGCATAACCCCGCATCCGGCGCGCGCAGTTCGAGCGTGGCGCGATATTCGCCTGTGGTGCCCATGAACGACGCCGCGCTGTGGCTGTTCACGCGCAGGTAGTAGATGTCGCCGGCCGGCAGCGTGCCCGTAATCATGGGGCATGGATTACTTACCGTGGGCGGTTTCGGCGGAAAATCGCACGGCAGCGCATCATCACTGTAAAGGCCGGGCAGACAGGCGCCGTGCGGCGACGCGCTGATGCAGGCCTTGGGGTCAAACGCCGTGCCGGGATTGAGCGTGTTCAGCGTAACCGTCACAAACCAGCCCGGCTTTGCCGAGAAACTGTAACTGTCCTCATCCTGGTAAATATCCGGATACAGCGTGCCGGTCACGTCCAGGATGTTGGGCAGGCTGTTGCCCCAGTTGCACGCATAGGTCGATGCCTGCGCATCCAGGCGCGCCGTCACCGTATAGGTCGTAGGCACGCAGGTATTGAGCAGAGCATTCTGCACCTCCACGGCCACGCTCTGCGTCGTGGTGCCGCCGGGCGCGATGACGCCGCCGGCCCGCCCGTAATTCAGCACCGGCGCATTGGGAGGTTGCGCCAGCGCCGTCTCCACCACGCTGGACGACGGCACCACCGCTGTATAGTTGCCGGTGTTGCGATACGACAGGCTGTAGGTGATGACCGCCGCGCCGTTGGAGTCGGCATAGACGGTGGATGGCCCTGCCAGCGCCTGCGTCGCCGCCACGGCGATATTCGTACTGCACGGGGACACCTTCATCCCATACTGGGAACACACCCGCTGCGACGGGTTGGCATCGTTGATGACATAGTTGACGATTGAGAAATAAGCGCCGCCCGGCACCTGAAACGAGTACGTAAAGACCCGGTCCGTGGCATGGCCGATTGAGGACAGATAGTTCGCGCAGACCTTCGACGGATCGTGGCTGTTCAGGTAAGCGGCGCTAAACATCATATTGTCGCAGCTACGCGCGTCCAGCGTCACGCTCATGCATTGTGCGTCGCTAGAGCTGTTGTGAAAGTCAAACTGCTGGTAGGGGTAGTAACTGGATGAATCGTAGGCGGCGCAGGATGTCGTCCGGCCGCATACACCGGGGATATTGGTGGCGAACATGCGTCCGGTCTGCACGGGGCTGGTCGAAGAGATCACTCCCGTAACAATCTGCCACGGCACACCGCATGTGCCGTTGGCGCCAATCTCGTACGCAGCAGGTAATTGCGGGGCAGCAGGAGCGCTGGATAGGTTCGTGCGCGAAGTCTCTGCGGGCGCGCGGCTGAGCAGCGCCGCGCACACGGCCAGCGCCGCGAACGCAACCATGACTCCAAATGGAGCAGCGGCATGTGCGTCTTTGTCCATCGTGAAATCCAGACCCGCCCAGACTCTCGGAATCCCCAGATTTCGGGAGTCGTTACGCCCTGCTTACGATCCGCTGTCGGCAGTTTCTTCCGGCGGGTCGACCGGCGCGTAATACATCTGGAAATAGCGCGCGATGCGCTCCGGGGTGCTCTGCACAGCGACATCGACGATGGACGCGACGATCTGCTCCGGCCTGACACACTCGCTCAGGATAGCGCGGTACTCGTCGAGTCCCAGGCGCTGGCCAATAGCCGCCAGCGCCAGCAGGATGTCATCGCGCTCGTCTTCATAACGCTCCTTACGCTGCGCCGCAACACCCAGGCGGCGGGTCAGCGGCGGGATGCAGGCTTTTCCGCCGCCCAGCGCCGCGAAGGGATATTGCTCCACGAAGAAGCGTCCGCCGTTCATCAATTCGGCCATAGCTTCATCGACCTGCGGGTGCTGTACGCCCAGCAGCCCCCACAACGCGCCGACGAGGGAATCCGACTGCGGGTACTTGCGAACGCGTTGAAAATAGCGCCAGACGACATCGGCCGCCGCCTGCACTTTCAGCACGCCCAGCGTCACAGCCGCCAAGCTCTGGCTGTAATCGTCCAGGTTGTTGAAACATTCCAGCAGTGCCTGACCGCCCGGCTGCCCCATGCGCTTCAACGCGCTGATCAGCCGTTCAACCACCAAATGACGCTCGTCCTCATCCGGCATCGACTGCGAGCTTTTCAACCGCCGCATGATGGGGGGGATGGCAGCCTCGCCGAATTCGTTGATGCGCTGCGTCCAGGCCAGCTGGGCCACGCCAAGCGACAGTGGGGCCAGCCGCACGATATCGACGACGCTGGTCGCCTCGACGATGCGCTTGAAAGCGGCGGCCTCCTGCGGGGTGGGTTGCGCGGATGTGGCGTGATACACCTTCTGCAGCGTTTTGTCGAAGTCCTGGCGCAGGCCCACGATTCGGTACAGCGTCTGCGGCGAAGGGAAAGTATGGGCTTCCTCAGTTTCGTTTTTCATGCTCATTCGTTAAATAACAGGCGATTGTCGCAGGGTGCATTATAGGGCTTCTAAGGCTTCTAACTGCCAGAAACCTGCTCGGCGGTTGAAACCGCGCGCAACGCAGTGCGGCGCCAGCCCCCTTAGGAAGCTTGGCACCGGTTGCCCGCGACTTGGAGTCGTCGGGCAGATGTGTCAAAAACATACGGCGACTGGCTCAGCGCTCATTCGGCACAGGGGCCTGCGCCTGTATCGCGCTCACCCAGTCCAGGAACGGCTTCAGCGCCGCACAGGCCTTGACGATGCGCAGGTCGGCATCGCGCGCGCAGACTTCCTCGTCGGTCAGCGGGTGATACGCGGTCAGCGAAATCAGCTTCAGCCATTCGATCTGCGGGTGATCCTGGGGGTATCCCCTGGGCGCGGTCTTAAGCCGTTCTCCCGTCAGTTCGCCGAAGTATCTGCGGAAAGCCGGCGCGGAGACGATGCGATGCAGTTCCGGCGCGCCCGCTGCGATTTCCTCGCGGAACAGCGCAAGTTGCTCTCGGGTGGGCTGATGAGCGCCGCCCGCCAGCATCGAATGGCCGGGGCTGAGATGAATGTAGTAGGGCGAGCGCGTCGCCTTGCGCCCGCCCGGCGCAATCACCGCAGACATATAGTCCTTGTACGGAGACTTGTCCTTCGAGAAGCGGATATCGCGGTGGATGCGGTAGATGCAGTCCGCCGGGCGCAGGCCGGGCAGCGGGTCGAAGCGGTCTATGCCGATGATGATTTCCTGCACGAAGTCCTCGAAGCACGCGCGCGCCTCGTCGTACTGCGCGCGGTGCGCCTCGAACCACGGCTTATTGTTGTTGTCGTGCAGTGCGCGGGCGAAATCGAGAACCGGTTTCAGGTTGCTCATGCCGTTACCTCGCCTGTAATTATGCTGTATGAGTAGAATGGAGCGTGAGGTGAGTCGATGGAAGCGATATCGATGTACTTATTACACATGCCCCGACGCGCCGCACAGTTTGTTCGATCTGGTTGAGAAATCGACACTGGTTAATCCGTTTCGCCATCAAGAGATATTGAAGACCAGTCAGGTGATATATGCAGCCTGAGAATCGCGATATATTGCGTTTTTATGGGATATGCGCGAGGCGGCATGCCAAGTCTCAACTGGCTTCAGGCAGGCGCATACCGGGATCGCATGGGATGCTATCATCAGGCCACAAAGCCCGCTATATGCACCAGAGAAAAGCAGATGTCAATTCCCGACTTCCAAAGCTTATTGCTGCCTATATTAACAATCACTGGCGATAACCAGGAACATACCGGCTCTGAAGTGACAGATACACTGGCACGCCAGCTTAACTTGAGTGCTGAAGACAGAAGTGAAATGCTGGCCGGTGGCAGGCAGGGCAGATTCGTCAATCGGGTTTCCTGGGCGAAGTCCTATCTTAAGATGGCATGTCTGGTCAGTTCGACAGGCAGAGGCAAGTACCGTATTACTTCCCGCGGTCTGGATGTGTTGAGCAAAGCCCCAATAGATCTCGACATCAGGTATCTGATGCAATTTCCGGAATTCGCTGCAAGCCGACATAACACACGCCAAAACAGCAGAGATGCGGAAGAGCTTGGTGCTGAACATCCGCAAACACCTGAGGAAGCGCTTGAAACCAGCTATCAGAACCTGAGGCGCACCCTGGCGCAGGAACTACTCGAGAAGATTAAGCAGGCGTCGCCTGCTTTCTTCGAGACACTGGTGGTCGATCTTCTTGTGGCGATGGGGTATGGCGGCTCCCGCAAGGATGCTGGCGAGGCCGTCGGGCGAAGCGGCGATGACGGCATTGATGGAATCATCAAAGAGGACAAGCTGGGATTGGATGCCATCACAGTTGATGATTGACCACAACATCGCCGTCACTGAGGAAGCCAGTTACATTGTCAAGCGCATCGACCAGGACTACTTCAGCGAAGAGTGAAACCGGTCGCCTGTTACTCGGGCTGCACCGGCGACAGCTACTGATACACGCCATGCGCCGTTGTATGATGATGGTGGGTGAACTATGGATATACTCAGCCAGATAGCACTGGCCATACGCACAGCGGCGCACAGCGTGACCGGGGCCAACCCGCAGGTATCCGGCGACCCGGCGGCAGCCAGCGCCAGGCTGCTCAAGGCCGCTCAGCAGCGCGTGAATCGATTGAACAGTCAA
>JAKALH010000163.1 GCA_021813225.1 Chloroflexota bacterium | reverse complement strand
GATGTATTGCCAGCACTTCATCCATCGCCTCAATCAACGCGCGCGTGTACTGGTGGATGCCGGCCTGCCGATACCCTGGCGTCCCGCTCAGCAGGTAGGCGCCCAGTGCGATATTCATGCGCGCAGTGCGGCAGCGATGTCCTTCAACCGCGGTTTGCTGCCGCCCAGCAGCATCTGGGCGCGAAACAGGCGCGCGACCAGACGCACGACGCCGGCGCTGGTCAGCGCCAGCAGCACCGCGCCCAGCAGCACCTGATACAGCGGCACGTCGGTCGCCGTGATCCGCATCACCATCACCACCGGCGATGTAAAAGGAATCAGGCTGAGGATCACGGCCAGCGGACCGTTCGGTTCCAGCACCAGCGCAGTGACCATGTACATGGGGATCATCAGCGGCAGGATGACGAAGAAGGTGTATTGCGCCGCTTCGCGCGTGCCCGGCATCATGGCGCCCAGTCCGGCCATCAGCGAAGCATAGGTGAAATAACCGAAGATGAAGTAGATGACGGCGACGACGATGCTGCCGGCGCTCACACCGCCCAGCGACGCGGCAGCCGGGATGTAGCTCAGCGCGGACAGCGACGAAATCAACCACAGCGCCATCTGGATGAAGCCCACCAGCCCCAGCCCCATCACCTTGCCGGCCAGCAATTGCGCCGGCGTGACCGACGACATCAGCACCTCCATCACGCGGGTTTCCTTCTCCGTGCTCACGGTGTGCATCAGGTAGCTGGACGAAGTAACCATCACGATCATGAACATGATGCCGGCGAACATGGGCAAAAATGGAAACGGCAGACCGCTGCCGCCCTTCGACTGTTCCGGCGCCAGAGCCTGCTCCTTCTGAACGGTCACGGCCGTCTCGGCGCGCGCCAGTTCAGTGGCATTCCCGCCGACGAGGTTCAATTTCAGCACGCGGTCGAAGTTCCCCGTGGGCGAATTGATCGGCGTGAACTCCGGCGAGACGTAAGTCACCTTGCCGCTGGCGATGTAATCCGCCGCGACGATGAAGTACCCGCTGATGCGTCCGGCATTCAGCGCGGCCAGCGCCGCCGCTTCATCCGGGAATCTCAACAGGTTCGAACCGGTCGGCACTGTTTTGATGATGCCGCTGCGGTCGATGTAGCCCTGCAACACCGTCTGATTCTGCTTGTTTGCAATCGTCGCGGCGGTGGCGGCGGCGCTGCCCAGCAGACTGATGCCCATCGTGGCAGCCATGATCAGCGGCACCACAATCAACCCGACCCAGAAACTCGGTTTGGTGATCATCGTCATGAACTCATGACGCATCACGATAAAACTTTTGCTCATGCTTCACTCATCAGTTAGCGTCAGAAGTGTATGGCGGCCGCAATCTCGCCGATCTTCACTGCCTGCCCGTAGCGCAACATGCCAATGCGGAAAATGCGCGCCGCCAGCCACATCGCGCCGGCCACGCTCAGCGCCAGTAAGCCGATTGCGGCGACAATCTGCCAGGCCGGCACGGCGGTCATGTTATAGCGCAACAGCAGCGCCAGCGGCGCAGTCAACGGGAACAGGCTCAGAATCACGGCGATGATGCTGTTCGGGTCGAACACGATCAGCGCGAAGAAGAACAGCGGCACCATGCTGACCAGCGTTACCGGCGACGACCACGCCTGCCCCTGCTTGACATCGACCACGACGGAACCGATGGCGGCCATGAACGACCCCAGCAGCAGGTATTGCAGGACCGACAGCACCAGCGCCAGCGCGATGAAACCGGGGTCAATGCGAGCGGTCTGCAGGAACTCAACATGCGGGCGCGCGGCCTGCAGGGCAGCCGCACCGGCCACCAGCCATACGACCACCTGTGTCAGGCCGACGGCGGCCAGCCCCACGATCTTGCCGCTCATCAACTGCATCGGTGTGACCGATGTGATGATGATCTCAATCGTGCGATTCTCTTTCTCGTCCACCACGGCCTGCATCAGGTACGCCGCCCCGCTGAACAAGGAGATCACAAACAGAACCGCGACGGCCAGCGGCATCACAATGCTGAAGACATCGTTATTGTTGAAAGTGCGCGAGCCGTCGGGCGTGCGCAGTGTGAAGTTGGTGCCGTTCAGCAGGCGCTGCGCCACCTGCGCGTTGCTGCCATCTACAATGGCGGAACGGGCGAAGCGATCGAAAGCGCGCTTCACGGTATTGCCGGGCTGGTTCTGCCAGTACACGAAATCCACTTTGCCGCTGGTTGCAAAATCCGGCGCCAGCACATAGTAGGCGATGATCTGTCTGCTGCGCAACGCCGCTTCCGCTGCGGCGACATCCGGGAAACGCGCGAAGGTATTGGCGGCATTCGCCGGCGGCTGAATGGCCCGCGCCAGCGCATGGTTCGGGTCGATGTAGCCGACCACGCCGCGGTCGCTGTTGATGGCCGCAGATGCCGACAGCAACGAGACGGCGACCCCGACGACGACGATAAACAGCGGCATCAGCAGCACAAGGATGAAGCTCTTGCGCGCCACCCGCCGTCTGTATTCGTTACGAGCAATCTGAAACACCTTACGCATATCGGTTGTAACACCTGTCTGGCTGAATGCCGGTATCCGCCCCGCACCGCCGGGACCGTGACGGCTCACTCCTCAGACACCACACGCACGAAAATATCGTCCAGTGTCGGGATCGCCAGTTCAAATGATTCCACTGTGCTGTCAGGCGCATCGGCCAGGCGGCGCAGCACGGCCTGCGCTGGCATGTCTTTCGGCAGGTGCAGCGTGCGCTCGTTGCCCTTGCGTTCCGTCTCCACCACGCCGTCGATGTGCGGCAGTTCGCCGCGCACGGTCACCCGCACCGCGTTATCGGCATAGCGGCGGCGAATCTCGTCCACGCCGCCATACAGCACGGAATCGCCTTTGTTGATCAGCACGATGCGGTCGCACATTTCCTCAACCTGGTACATCTGATGCGTCGACATGATGATCGTCGTGCCGCGCTGGCGTTCCTGCATCAGCATCTCCTGTATCAGGCGCGTATTGACCGGGTCCAGGCCGCTGAACGGCTCGTCGATGATGACAACAGCCGGCTGGTGTATCAGCGTCGTGATGACCTGCACCTTCTGCTGCATACCCTTGCTCAGGTCGTTGACCTTCTTATTGCGGTGTTCGATCAGGTCGAGCTGCTTGAAATAAGCCATGGCGCGTTCACGGGCGACCCGCCGCGGCAACCCTTTCAATTCGGCCAGGTACAGCACGCATTCCTCTACTTTCAGGTCCTTGTACAGGCCACGCTCTTCCGGCAGGTAGCCAATCTGCTCCTTCTTCGCGTCGGTGATTGGACCGCCCAGAATGCTGATGTCCCCGCGGTCCGGCTTGAAGATATCCAGAATCATGCGGATGGTGGTGGTCTTGCCGGCGCCGTTCGGGCCCAGCAGACCGAAAATCTCCCCGCGTTGCACATCGAAGGACACGTCATGCACCGCCTGCGCCTGCCCGAACGACTTCGCCAGGTGCGCCACACTGATAGTTGGGCCTGTCTGTAAAGTTTTCATGTTCATGCACGGTCCAGCAAATCCGGCCGGCTGTCATACATTATGCGCATAAATCTCATCCTTTCGCCTGACATCTGCCTGATGCCCATCTCCGCAGCTCCCGCCAGCATCCCTGACGGCTCTCCTGGAATCTCTCAGATTCCGGGAGAGTAGGCTTCCGGTATGCCTATGCTGGTCTGACAGACACACGGTCACAGTCCAACCGGCCTTCCTCGATAATCAGCCCGACAGCGCCTGAAAGCAGCGGATGATCTGCATCGGTCACGTCGAATAACACTTTGCCGTCAATACCGGCAGTCAGGCGCTCGCCCTGTGTTGTCAGGCTGAGGTCATAAGAGCCATCCAGTTGCCACGCGAAATTCCCTTCTGCCAGCACATGGCGGGCCGGCTGCACGCCGGGTTGCCAGGTGAGTGTCTTCACCAGGCGCGCCTTCTGGTCGTCGCACAGCAGCAGCGCGTAATAACGCTGCAGGCCCTGCACGCACACCGCGATGCCGGCGGACTTTGCCATGTGCGGGATGATGGTCGCCCGCGCGGTGTATCCCGCCCATTCGCGGGTGCCCTGCGTCAACAGGCCGCTGCCGCTGTCCTGGCAGATGCGGAATACCCAGCCCCAGTTGAAACCGGCATCGTTGCAGGCTTTTACCCAGGCGCGCTGCCATAGCGTGCCGTTGTGCGCGGGGCGTGTGAAGTCCACTCCGGGCGCGCCGTCCCAGGTGAGGGTATCCAGATACAGCGTGCCTGCGCCAGTCACGGCGCGCACCTGCAGGCCGACTTCTGCAATCGGCGAGCCGCCGTCGATACCGCTCAGTTTCCAGCTTAAGGCGCGGCTTTGCCCGGCCAGCACCAGCGTCTCGGCGCTGTTGAACACCTCCAGCTCGTCGTTGCTGCCATAGGCGCGCACGAACAGGCTGACCTGCGCGTCGGCGTCGCCCGATACAACCGCCGTCACCGTCTGGCCTGGGTAGAGCGTGGGCGATGCGATCAACCCGTAGCCGGGCATCTTCAGCGCGTCGTGCGGGATGAAAGTGGCTGTCGTCACCCGCGTTCGGGCGTTGAATGGAATCGCCAGGCTGCGCGTTCCTGCGGCGCTGTGGCCGACCGTATTGCTGACCTTGACGTTGGGGGTATGGCTGTGAAAACCGTGCACCGCGCCGGGCAGTTCGAAGTCGAAACGCGCTGCGGCTGGCGCATGAGGCTGGCCGGCCAGTGCCCGCCCGATCTGCGCTATCATGCGCGCTTCCTGCGCGGCATCTGTGATGCAACGGCCGCCATCGGCGGTCGGCAGGTACATGCGGTCTGCAACCGGCCCGCGCCAGTCTACCGGGCCGTTATCGATGCCAGCCAGCCCGGTCTTGATGCCCATCAGGCAGCCGATGTTGCCGGAGTTGCAGTCAGTGTCCCAGCCGGACGTGTTGCCGATCGTCAACGCGCGCTGGAAGGCGCGCCCTGGCGTGATGCCGGGTGTGTCTTCACAGTACACCAGCGCCAGAATGATAACGGCGTGGTTGGGAATCATGTGGCAGTTGCCGCCATATTTGTCGTAACCATACTCAGCCTCGATACGCTGACGCGTCTTGTGCCAGTCGCGGTCGATATCGTGCCAGGCGCGGATGTCGCGGATGAGTTGCGCAATGAGCGAATCCGGCGGAACGAACGATGCGCCCGTATCGAGCAGCTTGTTCATGTCCGGTTCGATGAATGCCTGCGCCTCCATTGCCGCCAGCGCCTGCGCTCCGTAAATGGCTTCGCCGTCGTGACTGACGCTGGCGGCTTTGCCCGCCAGTTCCACAGCCAGCGTCGGATTGCCCGGCGCAACCAGCGCCCAGCCGTCGATGAAAATCTGTGCGCCTATCTGCTCGGCAACCACCTTACCGTTCAGTTCCATGGAACCGCTGCGCGGGGCAATGTGGCCCTGCTTCAGGCGCATGTAGGCGGTGTGTTCGGTGGAGTTGCCCATGCCCCCCCACCACAGGATGGTCTGGCGCTCGATCAGGTAGTTGAGCCACGTCTGCCCGATTTGCCCAGCGGTGATGCCGGCATCGTTGTCGTAGTCCGGCAGGGCGCGCAGGAAGGTGAAGGTGCCGCTGATGTCGTCGTCGGTGACGATCAGGGGCGGATGATGGGCGATGCGCTCATTCACGTAGTAGTCCACTTCGCCCAGTTCGTGCATGATCCGCTGGTACGTCCACCCCTCGAAGGGCCGCCCCAGATACACGCCGATGATCTTGCCCAGCACGCCGGCATACACGCGCGATTCGTAATCGGATGGGATGCTCATATGTCTGCCTCCATTCGGTTGCATCTCCATTATTAAGCAGTTCCGGTTTCGCGTGGTGGCATCCTGCCAGGTGCTGCTGTCGCGTACAATCCAGGTGCAATATTCATACCGACAGGGGTGCATGATCATGAAACTGATTGCCTATGAGTCCAACGGCGCTGTCAAAGCCGGCGCGATGGTGCGCGATGATGCTTACGTCGATATCAGCGCCGCCGGTGACGTACTGAAAATTATCAGCGACCCGGCTGCGTATGCACAGGCCGAGCAGATTGCCGTCAACGGGCCGGCCCAGCCGCTGGACAGCGTAAATCTGCGCGCCCCGCTGATTCCGCGCAACCTGATCTGCATCGGGTTGAACTACATGGACCACTGCCGCGAAACCGGCTCGCCCGTGCCGACGCGCCCGGTTATCTTCGCCAAGTTCGTCAACGCGCTGGCCAACCCCGGCGACACTATCACCTGGTATGCGGATGCGACCGCCACCGTCGATTACGAAGCCGAACTGGGCGCAGTCATCGGTAGGCTGTGTTATCGCGTCTCGCAGGAAGAGGCGCTGAGCTATGTAGGTGGCTACACCTGCGTCAACGACATCAGCGCGCGTGACATCCAGAACAGCGACGGCGGCCGGCAGTGGACGCTGGGCAAGACCCCCGACGGCTTCTGCCCGATCGGTCCCGCCCTGGTGGCCGCCCGCGACATCGCCGACCCGCAGGCGCTGGCTATCCGCTGCATCCTGAACGGGCAGGTGGTGCAGAATTCCAACACCAGCGAGATGATTTTCAACGTGGCGCGCCTGGTCTCGCATATCAGCCGTTTTATGA
>JAKALH010000162.1 GCA_021813225.1 Chloroflexota bacterium | reverse complement strand
GATCGCCGCTATGAATGAGTGGCTGGTCGATCATCCCCCGCGCACACTGCGCGAAGCTTGCCAGTTCCTGGCATGGTTCCAGAGCATCGACCGCATGTGGGCTGCCGGCGGGGCGTTGGGACAGCTCGACGAACTGCTCCGCCCTTACTACGAACGCGATGTTACGGCAGGCCTGATCACCGACGACGATGAAGTGGTGTGGTATATCGCCAGCCTTCTGTTCAACGACACACATTATTCGCAGATCGGCGGTCCTTCGCCGGACGGCAGCCGCGACCTGACCAGCCGTATGTCGTTCCTGATTCTCGAAGCGGTGCATCGGCTGCGCATCCCCGCCAACCTCGCACTGCGCGTCCACGATAAACTGGACCCCCGGCTTCTGCGTAAGGCCGTCGAATACCTGTTCGCCGACGGCACCGGCGTCAGCTACTCATGCTCTAAAGGACTTGACGAGGGCTACGCCCGCAATGGCGTGCCGATGTCGCTGGCGCGCATGCGCGCCAAGGTGGGCTGCAACTGGACGGCCCTGCCCGGCATCGAGTACTGCCTGCAGGATGTCACGCGCCTGTGCCTGGTCTCGCCTTTCCTGCATGCGTTCGACGATGTCATGAAGAATGCAGAGATGCCCCCAACGCTTGACACACTGTGGGAACGATATGTGCATCATCTCGGCGTATCCGTCGACATTATCAAGCAGGGCTTTGCGTGGCACATGGAACATCAGGCCCGTAACAGCCCGGAAATCGTATTGAATCTGTTCTGCCACGGGCCCATTGAGCGCGGGCTGGATGCATCCGGCGGCGGTCTCGATATCTATCGGTTGACCTGCGACGGCGTCGGCCTGCCAACGGTAGCCGACAGCTTCGCCGCTATCGAGCAGCGCGTGGAGAAGGAAGGCCGCCTGACCTGGGAAAAGCTCGCCCAGACACTGAGCGACAACTATGCAGGCCCTGAGGGCGAACGCATTCGCCTGATGATGCAGAACATCCCGCGTTACGGCTCCGGTAACTCTCGCGCGGACTGGTGGGCCAGGCGCGTATCCACCACATTCAGCGACCTGGTGCGCAACACCCCGACATCAAACGGTTTCACGGTCATCCCCGGCCTGTTCTCGCACGGCATCGTCGCACAGTTGGGCAAGAACCTGGGCGCCACACCGAATGGCCGCCGCGCCCACACTCCCATTGCACACAGCGCCGATCCCGATCCGGGCTTTATGCCTGGCGGCGGCAGCGCGCCGACGGCGAAGTCAAACGCCGTGGCGTCGGTGCAACCCGGTTGGGGCAACTCTGCGCCTCTGCAGATCGACTTCGATAAACACCTGGCAAAGGAGTACGGCGGGATCGCAGCGGTCGAAGCACTCATCAAGGCGCACAATCAGTCAGGCGGGACGCTTGTCAATATCAACGTCATATCCAAGGAGCAGATTCTGGAGGCGCACGCCGACCCCGGCAAGTACCCCGACCTGGTGGTGCGCGTCACCGGCTACAGCGCATTCTTCCGGACGCTGTCGCCGGAGTATCGACAACAGGTCGTCGACCGTATACTGGCCGAAAATTGAGCCTTTTGACATCGACTCCCGGAATCCGGTGCGACCCGGTGAGGCTGGATTCCGGGACTGAATGCCCTGTTCAAGCAACCTGGGCCGGCCAGACTCGGCCTCGCACATCTGTGCGATTGACATGCGTCCGCCTCTCGTATCCGGTCGTTTACAAGTACACTATGTAACCACAGGACACGGAGGGGGACCATGCCACAGGAAACCGTCGGGTACGTGGAATTAGAGTGGACGTGCGTGCATTGCGGCACTAAAAACGAAGGCACACGCCAGACCTGCAGCGGATGCGGCGCGCCCATGAGCGACAGCCAGAAATTCCAGCAGGCCGGCCAGGAAACGCTGATCACCGATAAAGACCTGCTGGCGAAAGCCGAACAAGGCCCGGATATTCACTGCCCCTATTGCGGCACGCGCAATCCAGCCGGCACGGCCAAGTGCACGCATTGCGGCGGCGATCTGACCGGCGCAACCGCGCGCGAGCACGGCGAGGTGCTGGGGGCGCTCAAGTCCGAACCGCAGCCTGAGGTGAAGTGCGGATTCTGCGGGACGATGAACCCCGCCGACGCCAAACGATGCCGTAAATGCTTCAGCCCGCTGGGCAGCGCCCCTGCCCCTGCGCCGGCAGCAGCAACGCCCGCGCCATCTCGAAAAATCGGAATCCTGCCGATCGCCGTCATCGCCGTGCTGGTTGTAGCCTGTATTGCGCTGTTCGCGTTGATGACACGCACATCGGATACCACTGGAACCGTCAACGCGGTAAGCTGGCAGCGCAGCATCGACGTGCTGCAGCCGCAACCCGTCTCCCACCAGAACTGGCGCGACCAGATACCTTCCGGCGCGCAGATCGGCGCCTGCACCAGAGAGGTGCGGCGCACTCAGGACAATCCAGCGCCGGGCGCGCAGAAAGTATGCGGCACCCCGTACACCATCGACCAGGGGAACGGACTCGGCAAGGTCGTGCAGGACTGCCGATACAACATACCGGACGACTACTGCCGTTATACAACGGTCGAATGGGTGCGCGTCAACGCCGTCGTCGCGCGAGGCAATGACCTGAAACCCGTCTGGCCGACGGTGAATACCAGCAGCAGCCAGCGCGCCGGTTCGCAGACAGAGAGTTATCAGGTGACATTCATCGCGGGCGACAAGACCTACACCTATTCGCCGCGCAGTGCGCAGGAGTATGCGCGGTTCACGCCGGGCAGTCACTGGACGCTGCAGGTCAATTCGCTGGGCGGCGTGAACACCGTCGCCCGGGCGCAATGACCGCGTGAATCATCTTCCTGCTAACGCAGGAACATACGGGCGGCGCCATTGAACAGTCCCGTGCGCCCGATGAAGGCGATGAGCTTATTTAGATTGCCCGGCACAAAGACGACCTGCCCGCTGTCCAGGGCATCTAGCGACTCTGCCGCCACCCGGTCGGGGCGCATCCACATGAACCACGGCATGGCGCGGTGGCGTCGATTCTTAAAATGATCGTGCAGCTCGGTGCGTGTGAAGCCGGGACACAACGCCTGCAGCCGCACGCCTTTCCCGCGCAATTCAGCCTGCACCGATTGCGTGAATACATTCAGATAAGCCTTCGTCGCCGCATAGTTGGCGTTGCGTGGAAGCGTGAAGAATGCGGCGGTTGAGGATACGTTGATGATGCCCCCATGGCGTCGCGCGATCATACCCGGCAACGCGGCGCGCATCAACCTCACGCTGGCAGTGACATGCAGCGCAATCATATCCAGTTGCCGATCCACGTCGCTGTCGGCGAACTTCTCGTTCATGCCGAAGCCGGCATTGTTGACCAGCAGCTCGAGGTTGTCAATCAATTCCACGCGCCCGGCGACGCGCTCCAGGTCGACGGCATCCGTCAGGTCGGCAGCCAGCGCTTCCACCGAGATGCCATGCGCCTGCTGCAGTTCCTGTGCCAGGTCCCTCAGGCGTTCTTCGCGGCGCGCCACCAGGATCAGGTCGAGTTTGTGCTGGGCGAGTTGCCGGGCGAAGCTTTCGCCAATTCCGCTGGATGCGCCGGTCACCACGGCAACATTTGAGCGTCCGGCCTCAGATGCCCATTGCCATGACCGACGCGCCCTGCGATATTTCCAGCGGCGCAGGGCCACACCGAAAAGCAGGGAGGCCAGGCCGACGCCCATCAAGACACCGCTGCGGTAGCTATCGGGTTTCTTCATGAGTGTATTCTCCACCAATCAAGCTGCGACATGCCCGTTCAGGTGTGCGTGCAGCCAGGCCGACATCTGCTGCAGCGCCTGCTCGCAGCCGATGTCGTTGTGCACTTCGTGATAAGCGTCCTCGAACAGCAGCAGGCATTTATCGGTTGAACCGGCGTATTGATAGAAACGCTGCGTATCGGCGGGTGCCGTGATGGCATCGGCGCCGCCCTGTATCACCAGCAAGGGCAGGTGTAGATCGGCAGCATGCGCCTGTGCCCAATCCTGCGCCACGCCGATCTCGCTGCCCAGGCGCGCGCTGCCCGTATCATGCACCAGCGGGTCCGCACGATAAGCATCGACGACGGCGTGGTCGCGGGATATTTGCGCCGCATCGAGGCCACTTTTCATCGCGAAGGTCGGCCACACCTTTGATATCGCCCTGCTTAAGGCGAGCAAAGGCGCCGGTATGCCCAGCTTGCCGAGAGACGGCGCCGAAGCAATGACGCCAGCCAGGCCGTCAGGTCGATGCAGGGCGTAATCCAAGACGATCAGGCTGCCCATGCTGTGACCGTACAGAAACAACCGTAAACCGGGAGTATTGCGGGCCGTTAACTGCAGAAACACCCCGACATCGTCGCGGTAGTCCGCCCAGGAGTTGATGTACCCGCGCTGGCCGGGCGAGCGTCCGTGCCCGCGCAGGTCAAAACTGTGCAGGGCGAAGCCTTCCGGCACAAGCCGATTGACGACATTGGCGTAACGACCGCTGTGCTCTCCGTAGCCGTGCACGATGACCAGAGTAGCCAAAGGCTCGACATCCGGCTGCCACGACTGCGTGAACAGTGTCGCACCGTCCGAAGCAGTGAACGTACCTTCAGTATGCTGCATGGCGTTGTCTTGCACTCGACTACATTAAGCGGCAGGCGTCGCGGCGTCAACCAGCGACTCAATTAGTTCCCGCAAGCGGTCAGCTTCCGACTCAATGTTCTCATCCATCTTGGCCGCAGCAACAGGCAGCAGCCAGGAGTCGACATCGTGGCGCATGGCGGAGCGGATAAACAGGTAATGGTTCATATACGAGGAGTGAAAAGTCGAACGAATCAGGTTGATCAGCCAGCGCCTCGAGGTGCCGGGAAGCGGCTCGCCCATGCGCAGGAGCAGCGATGAGCGCGCCACATCAGTGAGCGGGTCGCCGCGCACAGCATTCATCCAGTCAATGATGCGCGGCCCCTGCGCGGTGATGATGATGTTATCTGGATGAAAATCGCCATGACAGAGCGTGTTGCCTTCTTCCCTGGCCGCAAGAGCCTGCAGCGCAGCCTGGCGCAGCTTCGCCGTAAGCCGCCGCGCCGCGCCGATGCTGTTCTTCAACCGTACCGAGAAACAGGGTAGTTGCGGCGCACTGCAACGATGGATGCTGGCGTGCAATTCGGCCATCAGCCGCCCGTATCGCCGGACCTGCCAGGGCTTATGCAGCAATGCCGTTAACATGGAAGGACCGCTGACTCGCTCGTAGATCAGGCCGCGGCGGCCGCCAACATCGACGATTTCATCTTCGACCATCGGAACCGGCAGACCCGCTCCTTCGACGAGGCGCGACGCAGACAACTCGTGCGCGATACTCTCCGCCGAACACCATTCATGGAACAGCTTTAGCACCTGGTCGTCATTCCAGGAATAGATATCGGCGGTGCGCCCCCGCCCGATCAATTGATATTGTTCAATCGCACTCATGGGCAGTCCTGCAATACAGGAATTATCGGCCTAACTCATGCGCGCCAGAATATCAGGAGTCAATTCGTACAGGGCAGACTCCCCGGCGAAAAAGCGGCGCAACTCTTCGACAGCCATATCGCCCAGGTGGGTGCAATCTTCTATGCATCCGGCCAGGTGCGGAACGACGACCACATTCGGCAGGCAGCGCAACGGGCTGTCCAGCGCCGGCGGTTCCGGGTCAGTGACATCGAGATAAGCGAAGAAGCGGCCCTTCTGTAATTCACTGACGAGTGCCTGTTCGTCAAACAGGTCGCCGCGGGCTGTATTGACAATCACGGCATCATCGCGGAGCAGTGCCAGTTGCCGGCGCGATATCATGCGCCGCGTTTGCGGCACTGACGGCGCATGCAGCGTCAAAACATCTGAGCGCTGCAGCAGTTCATCCAATACGACCTTCTCCACGCCCAACGCCAAAGCCTGTTCGGTTGTCACATATGGGTCGACCAGCAGGATATGCACCTGAAACGGCTGTAAGAATCGTACCAGATGGCGCCCGACACGGCTCGCCCCCACGATCCCGATGTGTTTATGACGCAGCTCGCTGGACGGCCACCAGGCGCTCTCGCGCCAGCCGCCGGCGCGCACATGCTGGCTCAACGGATAGATGCGTTTCACGCCGGTAATGATGAGACCCAGCGCCGTAATGGCGACATCTTCTGCCAGCGCCGGTGCGGCGCTGGTGACGCGCATACCGCGCGCCCACACCGCAGGGCTGACGAAGCGCTTGACGCTGGAACCCATATGCGCCATCATGCGCAGCCTGGGCGCCGCCCGCAACACATCTTCATCCAGGGCCGCAACCCCCCAACTGGTCAGGCAGGCATCGGCATCCTGCAATAACCCCAGGAGTTCCTCGTGTGTGGCCGGTTCGTCGCCGGTGTGTTCGACGATTCCGGCAAAGCCGCGCAGTTTCGCCCAGGCAGCGGCACTTAACATGCGGCGGTAATGGTTACGACCGATCAGGATGGCGACGTTTGGTTTAGCAAGGCTCATGTGAATTATTCCCGCGAGCGATCATTGGTATCGACACCGATATTCCGGGGCGAAGGTATTTATCCAAACAGACTGGTGAGTCTGACATATTCCGGAAGCCTGTCTGCATAGGCACGTACGCGCGC
>JAKALH010000161.1 GCA_021813225.1 Chloroflexota bacterium | reverse complement strand
TGAAAGTACTCAAGCCCGGCTTCCCGCTTCACCTCTGCTTGGACATAGAAGGTGTTGAGAAGCTTCGTCCCAGCTTTGTGTTCCAGGTCACGGAATCCCCAGTACGGTTGCGGGTTCAACTCGCCCAATCACACGACGGCAGCCACCTCGGTCAGCCAGGTCGCATGAACAGTGCCCACGGCTGTCGCATCAAATGAGACCATCACTTTTTGGGCAGCATGGTCCACAACCACCATGAAACCACGATCACTTCGCCCCTGGCCACTGATGGTTTGCCGGAAACTTTTCTCGGTTAGCGGATACAGCGTACCAGCGCCCTCATGCTGCCAGCCGTATTTTGGCAGGAACACCTTGGGCACAAACCGCAAGGCGCGGGGTGAGGGTTCCATATGAAAGAGTGTGGTCAATGAAGTCGTGTCGAGCCGTTGGGCCTTCAACTCCCATTCGGTGGCGTTGGGTATGGGCAGGTTGTTTTCTTTGATTCCCAACAGGTCTTCAATGGTATTGCCAACTCCGCCCGCGTTACCGGGGCGGGCGTTCGGAATCCATCCTTGTTGATTAATTTTGAGCAGCGCGTCGATCAACCATTCCTTGGAAAAGGTATTCATGTTGGCCTGGGCTAGAGTGACTTAAGGAAGGGTTGTGCCTGCCCCGCTTTTGGTTAGTTTTTCACCACGCGGCTGCTCCGAATCTGCGATTTTTCCCTTGGGTGGCCGCCAGAAATCTAACAAATACTCAAACGTCGTACCCATCGTAATGTAGTTACTCGGCCAACCAAAGATCCCGATGTTATTGACTATATTAGTCCTGTCCCAAACAATGATGTTTCGCAGTTCATAGCCACGCCGGCGCAGCTCTTCCACTAAGGAAATGTGGATGGTAATCCGCTGGTTTTCCCACCACATATCGGGAACGTTAATGACACAGTGGCCTTGAGGTTTTAAAAGCGCGAGCAGTCGTTCAAAGATGTCGCCCATAGCCAAGGCATAGGTATCCAGGTCCATCGTCCCCAAATCGCGTTCGTGCTGGGAGTACTGCTCCACCACTCCTAATTGATCGTTCTTGCGGTCGCGGCGGGACTTGTTCTTCCGCTTGCGATTCAGAAGGTTAGCATAGGGAGGCGAAGTCCAAATAAGACTAACGGTTTCTGGTTTAAAGTAGCAGGGGATATTGATAGCATCATCCGCCACGGCTATCTGGCGCGAGTCGTTGAAAAGGTTATCAGTGTTTACACGAGAGGCGGACAAACGCACATACTGCTCTTGGAGGTCAAAGCCTACGGCATTGCGGTTGGTATCCTGCGCGGCCACCAGAGTTGTACCACTCCCCACAAACGGATCGAGGACTACTTCGCCTTCATGGGAGAAGAGGGTAATGATTCGCTTGGCCAGCGAGATGGGAAAAGTGGCCGGATGGATTTTCTTGTCCCGGATGTCCCGCTTCTCATAGAAGAACTGCCAGACACCCAACTGGTTCTTAATCCACTCCTTAGCAGTGAGGCAATTGATCTTCTTTCCCTCACAGCCACAGGTTCTGGTAGTGTTGATGTCGATTACCTGTTGATAGCCTGGATCACCTGGCAGAATCGTCCGTGCCAATGTCTCGGTCACTTATGCCTCCAAAACGCATTCTACCAAGCTCTTGAAGTACTGATGTTAGCACATATGTTCAGAAACTTATGCTACCGCCTTCTTCCGCCCTTCCTACAGGCCGCAGTTAGTTGAACATGTGGTTGAAGTCGTCGAGTCGGAAAGCCAACAGATCCTCAACCAGGATAACGTCAGGTTTTAGGGGAAGCCTCACTTTAAGCGCGCGTGCTTCTGCCACGAATGGGGTAGCTCTTCGATTCCTCTCTAATGCCAGTGCAACAAAGCCTGCTCGTGTGGCTTCATATGTGGTGACGAGATCACCGCTCTTCTTAAGATGATACTGATAGGGCTTGGCCGCACTCACAGATTCTTTCTCCACACGTACACGGACTTGCGCAGCTCATCTCGTCCGTGCAAACCCATCTGCTGGCTACCCTATGGGGAGCAGCTCGATACCGTCTGAGGGTAGCCCCATCTGTGCAGACGCAAACAACGTCTCGCATTACAACCCCCACAGGTCCGGCAGACCTGTGGGGGTTATATCGCAGCAACCGGGGCTATTTGCCGCCATACCAGAAGCCGCGCAGCCAGTTGAACGGCCGCAGGCGGGCTTCCACTTCGTCGCTCATGGGCGGCAGGTCGCTGACGCCGCAATTCATCTCCGCCTGGCGCACGTTGCGCATGCCGGGGATGACGGTGGACACCGCCGCCGGCTTGAGCGCAAACTTCAGCGCTGCTGCGGGCAGGTCGGGTTCATCCTTCCCAAGCGTCTCCTTGACCTTCGCCGTACGCGCCACGGCACGCGCCAGGCGGTCGCCTGCGAAGTAGTTGTTGCGGAAGTCGTCCGGCTCGAACTTCGTATCGGGCGTCCACTTGCCCGTCAATGCGCCTTCGTCGAAAGCCACGCGCACGATGACGCCCACCTTATGATCGCGCGCGGCGGGCAGGAACTCGGCCTGCGGTTCCTGTTCGAAGATGTTATAGATGACCTGCACCGCGTCCAGCCAGCCGTTGCGCATCAGTTCCACCAGCGAGTTCTGGTCGTGTTCGGGCGTGCTGATGCCGATGCCGCGCAGCTTGCCTTCTTTCTGCAGCTTGCGCAGGATGTCCAGCGCCAGCGGATTGCGGTTCCACGCGCGCGTCCACGTGTGCAACTGGATCAGGTCGACGCACTCGACGCCCAGGTTGCGCAGACGCGCCTCCAGTTGCGCGCGCAGGTACGCTGCGGGGTAACGCTCTTCGATGCGGTCATACGGGCTGGGCGGCCAGTTGCCGGGCGCGGGCGGTATCTTGGTGGCAACATAGATGCGCTCGCCCTTGCGCTCTTTCAACACCTGCCCGATCAGGCGCTCGCTGCGGCCGTTGCCGTATCCGGCGGCGGTGTCGATGAAGTTGCAGCCCATATCCAGCGCGCGGTGCAGCGCCGCCAGCGAATCCGCGTCGCTCTGCGCGCCCCAACTGCCGCCGATGGCCCATGCGCCAAAGCCGATCTCCGAGACCCGCCAGCCCAACCGGCCAAAAGTTCTGTATTTCATGATGCCTCCATTCGTCAAAGCCGGTTATACCCCACTCTGACGCATGACGTCTATCAAAATCCCCGGAATCTGCGAGATTCCGGGGATTTCAACGGCGAGCGTCAGGCGGTTCAGCCGATCTTCCGGCTGATTTCGTCGATCAGGCGATTGCGCGTTTCTTCCAGCGGGATGCGGTCGATGACCGGCGCGAAGAAACCTTCCACCATCAGACGGCGGGCGTCCAGTTCGGGGATGCCGCGCGATGCCATATAGAACATCGGCTCCGGCTCGATCTGCCCGACGGTTGCGCCGTGCGTGCAGCGCACGTCGTCGGCCTCGATCTCCAGGCCGGGGATCGAGTCGGCGCGCGAGCGGCGCGACAGTTGCAGGTTGCGGTTGGCCTGATAGCCGTCCGTCTTTTGCGCGCCGGGGAACACGCGGATGTTGCCGCGCCACACCGTGCGCGATTCGTCGCGCAGGGCGTTCTTGTACAGCAGGTCGCTCTTGCAGGCGGGCGCAATGTGATTCTGCTGCGTGTCGAAGTGCATCTGCTGTCTGCCGTCGGTGAAGAACACGCCGGACAGCAGCGCGGTGCCGCCCGCGCCGAGCATGTCGGCCTGCAGTTCGCTCTTGGTAAACTTCGCGCCCATGCCGCCGTTGACCCAGTGCAGGGTGGCGTTCTCGTACAGGTTGGCGCGCTCGTTGGTGAAGTTGTACACGTTGCGCGCCCAGTCCTGAATGCTCACGTAATCGAGCTGGCTGTCCTTTGCCAGGATGATCTCCACCGCGCCGTTGTACAGCGCCTGGGGAAGCCTGGCAGACTCTGCCGGCGACGCGTCGCCCGGTGCGCCGTACTCCTCGATCATCGTGGCGCGCGCGCCTTCTTCCAGCACAATCAGCGTGTGGTTGAAATCCGCGCGCCTGCCGGCGCTCATGCGCGTGAACGCCCGCAGCGGCTGCTGGATGTGCACTCCTTTGGGAACGATAAGCACTGTGCCACCGCGCATGAAGATGCCGTGCAGCGCGGCGAAGTAAGCGTCCGTGAGTTTAACGCACTCCGTCATCAGGTACTTCTCGAGCAGGGCGGCGCGCTCGCGGGCGGCTGTCGCCAGGTCGGTGAAGATGACGCCCTGCGCCGCCAGCGCAGGATCGAGATAGCGTTGCACGAGGCCGCCATCCACGTGCAACGCCCATCCGGGCGCATTCGATGCGGTGATTTCTTCGATTAATCCATCGAATGCGCCGGGCGCAGCAGAGACCCCCGCGGATATAGCAGGAATCACCTGTTCCAGTTTAAACACGCTGAGATCGACGCGCCGCCACAGTTCGTCGCTGCGCTGCGGGGCCGGTGTATCGCGGAACACGCGCAGCGCCTCCAGGCGCCGGGCAGTCAGCCACTCCGGGTCGTTCTGTGCGGCCGCATAGGCCTCGACGAACTCGCGCGTCAGTTCGCCGCTTTTGACCAGCGGCGATGGTTTCAAGTTGACGATTGCCATGATGTTAAGAGAGATTGGAGATTGCTGATTAGAGATTGAGGATCAGCAAGCTCACATCTACAGCCTTCCGGCTTCTGATTTCTGACCTCTGACCTCCAGCCACTTACTTCCAGCTTCTAATCTCCAATCTCTATTCTCTAATCTCCAATCTCTTCTTCCTATCCTACGGTGCCTTCCATCTGCAGTGCGATCAGGCGATTCATCTCGACAGCGTACTCCATCGGCAGCTCCTTGACAAGCGGCTCGATGAACCCGGAGACGACCATTGTCGAGGCTTCTTCTTCGCTCAGGCCGCGGCTCATCGCATAGAAAAGTTGTTCCTCGCCGATCTTGCTCACCGATGCTTCGTGGCCGATGCTGACATTGTCGTTGTCCACCTCGATGTACGGATACGTATCCGAGCGGCTCTTCTCGTCGAGCAGCAGCGCATCGCACACCACGTTGCTGCGGCTGTTGGCGGCGTTTTTATAGACTTTCAGCAAACCGCGATAGCTGGCGCGCCCGCCGTCCTTGCTGATCGACTTGCTCACGATCTTCGAGGTCGTGTTCGGGGCGACATGCACGACCTTGCCGCCGGCGTCCTGGTGCTGCCCCTTGCCGGCGAAAGCGATGGACAGGACCTCGCCATGCGCGCCCGGCTCCATCAGGTAGACGGACGGGTACTTCATGGTCAGCTTCGAACCCAGGTTGCCGTCCACCCATTCCATCGTCGCGTCCTGATAGGCCACCGCGCGTTTGGTCACCAGGTTGTATACATTGGTCGACCAGTTCTGGATGGTGGTGTAACGGCAGCGCCCGCCCTTCTTGACGATGATTTCGACGACGGCGCTGTGCAGCGAGTCGGATGAATAGATTGGGGCGGTGCAACCCTCCACGTAGTGCACGTAGGCGCCTTCGTCGACGATGATGAGCGTGCGCTCGAACTGCCCCACGTTCTTCGCGTTGATGCGGAAGTACGCCTGCAGGGGCAGGTCGACCTTCACTCCCGGCGGCACATAGATGAACGAGCCGCCCGACCACACCGCGCTGTTCAGGGCGGCAAATTTATTGTCGTTGGGCGGAATGACCGTGCCGAAGTACTGCCGGAACAGATCCGGGTGCTCCTTCAGCGCCACGTCGGTGCTGAGGAAGATCACGCCTTTGTCGGCCAGCTCTTTGGCGATGTTGTGATACACCACCTCGGATTCGTACTGCGCACCCACGCCGGACAGATATTTCTGCTCGGCCTCGGGGATGCCGAGTTTATCGAAGGTGCGCTTGATTTCGGGCGGCACCTCCTCCCACGATTCGTTGCGCTCGTCGTCGGTGGGCTTGATGTAATAGTAGATGTCGTCGAACTTGATGCCGTTCAGGGCATCGGTGTCGCCCCAGTTGGGCATAGGGCGCGCTTCGAACGATTTGAAGGCGCGCAGGCGGAAGTCCGTCATCCACCGCGGCTCGTTCTTCATGCGCGAGATATCGGCGACGATTTCCGCGTCCAGGCCTTTGCGGCTCTTGAACTTATAGTTCTCGTCCTCATGGAAGCCATACTTCTCCGCGTAGGAGTCGTTGACATCCACCTGCGATTTGTTTTCAGCCATTACTACCCCTTAGCCGGAGGCCGGAAGCCCGACGCATGAAGCTCCTGGTTCCTGCCTCTCGCCTCTAATTTCCACCTAAAGCAACGCCTCCGGCTCGCGCAGCCAGTCGTAACCGCGCTCTTCCAGTTGCAGCGCCAGTTCCGGACCGCCCTCTTCAACCATCTGCCCGTTGATGAGCACGTGCACGAATTGCGGCTTGATGTAGTTCAACAGGCGCTGGTAGTGGGTGATGACCAGCACGCCCATGGCGTTGTCGCGTTCGTGCAGGGTATTCACACCCTCGCTGACGATGCGCAGCGCGTCGATGTCGAGACCCGAATCGGTCTCATCCAGCACGGCCAGTTGCGGTTTGAGCAGCGCCATCTGCATAATCTCGGCGCGCTTTTTCTCGCCGCCGCTGAAACCGTCGTTCAGGTAGCGGCTGGCGAACGAGTCATCC
>JAKALH010000160.1 GCA_021813225.1 Chloroflexota bacterium | reverse complement strand
ACGGAGAAGGGAAGCTGGTCGCCGTTGCAGGCGCGACGGTGGGAGTCGGCGGACGTACTGTGGCGGTGGGCGGCATCGCGGTGGCCGTCGGCGCTGGCGTGTCGGTTGGCGTCGCCGTCAATGACAAGATGGTGATCGCTATCGCAGGCTGTGTGGGCGATTCGGCAGGACTGTTGCCGCAGCCTGCCAGAACTGAGGCCAGCGTCAGGAGTGCCGCAATACCTGCCGCCGACAGGTTCCTGCGCGGCTGGAACGCTGCTGTTGCACGATGGCTGCGGACGCGACAGGCTCCACTCCCTGGGCCGAGGTGTTTGAATATCACTTAGGTTATCCCATCGGCTTCCATCATTACGGCAATGCTGCGACGATATTGCCCGCCCTGTGTCACGGCAGCCTGACGCGGCCTGGCTGATCCTTGAACGATGCCCAACGTTTTGAAAGCGCGCGCGCCTGGTGTTCGGCTTTGTAAGAACTGCGCACCAGCGGACCGCTTTCCATCCATTTGAAGCCCATCGCCAGCCCCAACCGTTTGAACTCCTCAAACTCGTCCGGATGCCAGTACTTTTCCACCGGCAGGTGCCGCCGGCTCGGCTGCATGTACTGTCCGATCGTGAGGATGTCGACACTGGCGCTGCGCAGGTCACGCATCACTTCGAGCACTTCGTCGCGCGTCTCGCCAAGCCCCAGCATCATGCCGGATTTCGTGACGGCATCGGGCTGGATACGCTTGGCGTTTGTCAGCGTTTTCAATGCCCACTCGTAATGATCTTGCGGCTGGACGCGCCTGAACAATCTCGGTACTGTTTCGACGTTGTGGTTGAGGATGTCCGGTTGTTCACGCATCACAATTTCGAGCGCGGTTTCTGAACCTTTGAAGTCGGGGATCAGCACCTCTACGGTGCAACTGGGCAGCAGGGCGTGAATCTGGCGTATGACCAGGGCGAAAATCGGTGCGCCGCCATCGGCTCGCTCGTCGCGATTGACCGAGGTGATGACGGCGTGCTCCAGGTTCATGCTCTTTACGGCCTGCGCCACACGCAACGGCTCCGCCCAGTCCAGCGGTGAAGGCCGGCCGGTTTTCACGTCGCAGAACCCGCACGAGCGCGTGCACACATCGCCCATAATGAGGAAGGTAGCCGTTCCCCGCGTCCAGCAGTCCGACATGTTCGGGCAGTTGGCTTCTTCACAGATTGTGTGCAGCGCCTTGCTGCGCATGAGGCGCTTCAGGTTATGATACGTTTCGCCGGATGGCGCGCGTACTTTCAACCAGTCAGGACGCCGCAAAGGAGTTTGTGAAACGGCAGTCCCATCGGCGATGTCAATGGTAGACCGTTCAGCGATCTGACTCGCTGTTATCAATCCGGTAGTATCTTCCATTGTCTTTACTTCGATGAATTCTAACAAATATCACAGGCTCATAGCCGCATTGCGTTCCGCGCCTGTATGGTCCGGCTGACCAATGTTCACTCAGGCAAGTGGTTCCATATCGACCTGACGCCTGAGCAGACCGCGCAATAGAGATATCTCGCGGACGCGCAGCAGGCGCGCCGTCTGCAGATATACCAGGATGCCGATTGCGGCTGCGGCAACAGTAGTCAGGGCATTGGCGGCAAACTGCGAATCGCCCAGGTAGTACTGCGAAACCCCCATGACCAGCCATACAGTCGCGCCCATCAACACCGCTGCTGTGAATACTTTGTACGCGACCGCACTGATTCCATAGCCGCGCAATCCACCTACTTTTCGCGTCAGGAATATAGCCATCAGAAAAGCATCCAGGCCGGTTTTCATGGAGTTTGCCATGATGAGATCGGTCAGCGTGAATGTGCGCAAGCCGCTCTGCGCCAGCAGCGAAAGTGTTCCCAGTAAAACGAGATAACTGACTGTCGATACCAGACCGATCAATGTCGGTCGGAATGTGTCGTGCCGGGCATAAAATGCGTAGATTAACGGCTGATCGACAGCGGCGAAGATCAGACCCGGCACTGCCGCGCGCAGCGCCGCAGCGGTATAAGCCGTACTTTCTGCGGTGAATGCACCGCGCTGGAAGAGCAGGGCGACCACAGGTTGCGCGAGCACGAACAGGCCGATTGACGCAGGGACGATCAAAACCCAGACCAGCCGCATACCTTGCGCCAGCGTGCTTTTAAAGGCGCCCAGCGCGGCGTCATGACCATGTCGTGAAAGCGCAGGCAGGATGGCCGCGGATACGGCCACGACGATCATTCCCAGCGGAAACTGCACCACCTGCGCCGCATACCGCATCGTCGCTGGCCCTTCCGCTCCGATATGCCCGGCAATGATGAAGCTGACCAGCGCCGCGAGCTGGGCCAGCGCCAGGCCAAACGCCACCGGCAGGAAGAGCCTGAGAATCTGCTTGATTCCCGGATGCCGCCAGTTCAGCGAAAGCTTGATCGGGATGCCGCGCATGCCCGGTATCTGGATCAATACCTGCACGATGCTGCCTGCCAGCATACCTATCGCTAGAGCGGTCACGCTCAGCCGGTGTTCAAACAGGACGACGCTCAAGATCATCGTCAGGTTGTAAACCGTTGCCGTGAATGCCGTGTAGATGAACTTGTGCTGTGAATAGAGCGCCGCGGTCAGAATGCCGCCCAGGTTCAGGAAAATGATGGTTGGGATGGTGATACGAAGAAGCGAAGCCACCAATGCCAGATCCTGTTGCGGGCCGCCGGCCAGCACCACCGCCAGACCTTCAGAGAACAGCGAGAGCGCCACGACCAGCGCCGTGAGACCGACGGTCGCCAGCCCGATCAGCGCACCGAGCAGTTTCCCGAACTCCACCATGCGCGACTGATCGGTTTCGTCGGCGAGCAGGTTACTGAATGTGGGCACCAGGGCCGAACTGAGCATCCCGCCGATCAGCAGATCATAAAACTGGCTGGGCGGGTTGGCTGCCAGCTCGAAAGCGCTGGCGATGCGCCCGTTGCCGAAAAAATAGGACTTGGCTACTTCGCGGAACAGCCCGACCACGCGACTGCTCAGGTTGCCGGCTGAGAGGATGGTCGCCGCGCCGGCGATTGATCGCTGCGAGTCGCGCCGTGCGGGTTGTGATGTGGTCTCAGGCTCTGCAGGGACAGGCGCGGTTTCGGGCGTTAGCATGGGGTTTCATTGTACCCGCGCGTATCCGGCATCAGCGGGCAGGTTAATGTAACAAGATGTGAGTATCAGGCGAAATAACCCAGGGCGAGCCGGATTTTCTCCTCAAGGTCGAGTTTCTCGCCATGCGGCAAAGATTGCAGTGCTGCCTGCGCTTCGGTGACGCTGTATCCCAAAGCTGTCAATGCGCTGATCACTTCGGTATCCACGGCGCTCAGTGGGGTAGAGGGCGCCGTATCGAGACCGCCCAGCTTGTCTTTGAGCGCGAAGATGATCTTTTCCGCCGTCTTCTTTCCGATGCCCGGTACACGCGATATGACGTCAACGCGGTCTCCGACGATGGCGGCCCGCAGGGCTTCCGGCTGCAGCCGCGAAAGCATCGCCAGCGCCGTGCGCGGCCCGACGCCGGAGACGCTCAGCAGTGTCTGGAACAGCGACACTTCCTCGTCGCTGGCAAAACCGAACAGCGACAGGTCATCTTCGCGTACGATCAGGTGCGTGTAGAGATCGGCCGCGCGACCCAGGTCGAGGGTGTCGAGCGCGGCCTGCGAGCAGGACACTCGAAAGCCGACGCCGGAAACATCAACGATGGCGATGGGCGGTTTGATCGATAGAACGGTCCCGCGCAGACGTGAAATCATGGTGTTATCCCGTTACCGAATTATGCGCCCGTTTCCAGCCGGTGGTAACGCGAGGACTGCAGATGGGTGAATGCCACGGCTAATGCATCTGCCGCGTCGTCTGGTCTGGGCAGGGCATCCAGCGAGAACAGCATCTGCACCACCGTCTGCATCTGGCGTTTGCCGGCCTGCCCGTAGCCGGTGATAGCCTGCTTGACCTGCAACGGCGTGTACTCGCCGATGGCCAGCCCCGCTTCCTGCAAGGTCACCAGCACTACGCCGCGAGCCTGGCCGACTGCCATGGCCGTTTTCAGGTTTGTCGCGAAAAAAAGCGCCTCAACCGCGGATTCGGTCGGGCGCCACCGCTGTATGAGTTCGTTCAACTGCTGCCGCAATGATAACAGGCGCCGCGGCAGTGTGTCATCCTTCGGCGTGGACAGCACCCCGTATGCCAGCGCATTGATCTGCCCAGCGGACTCCTCGCGCACAACGCCAAAACCGGTTGTGGCGATGCCGGGATCTATCCCGAGCACGATCATGCGGCTTCGAGGTCCGCCATCACTTCATCGGATATCTCGAGGTTGGAATAGACCTGCTGGACGTCGTCGAGTTCCTCAAGCGCCTCGATGACTCCCATCACCTTCTTTGTATCTTCGGGGCTGAGTTTGCTCTGCGTGGTCGGAATCATGGAGACTTCGGCGGTCTGCGGCTGCCAGCCCTTCTTCACCAGCGCTTCGCGCACCGCACGGAAACTGTCCACGTCGGTATAGATCTCGATGCTGTCATCGCCGGTGACGATATCGTCAGCACCGGCTTCGACCGCAACCTCGAATACCTCGTCCGGGTTGATGTTCTCGTTGCGTTCCAGCACCAGGTAACCCTTGCGGTGGAACTGCCATGCCACCGAGTTGTGTGCGCCCAGTTGGCCGCCGGCGCGCTCCACCGTGCGGCGAACTTCAGAGACGGTGCGATTGCGGTTGTCAGTCAGCACCTTGATCATGATCGGCACGTTATGGGGCGCGTACCCTTCGTACATCAGGTCTTCGTATGCAACGGCGTCTGCGCCCTGACCTGTCGCCCGCGCCACTGCACGCTCAATGTTATCTTTCGGCATGTTCGCCGCGCGCGCCTTATCCATTGCCAGGCGCAGGCGGAAATTGGATTCCAAATCGCCGCCGCCTTCACGCGCCGCAACGGTAATTTCACGCAACAACCGGGTAAATAGCGCACCGCGCTTGGCGTCGTTGGCGCCTTTGGCTCGTTTAATGGTTGCCCATTTTGAGTGACCTGACATGTCTCCTACCTCTTCAGGAACCGACTATTTCCCTGTGTCTCGTTGCCCTTGATGACGACCGTTCCTGCGATAAACATTATATACTGCATGCTATCCTAAAGCCACGCAGAACCGCCTCCGTCGGTTCTGGCTTGATTGAATAACTGCCCGTCCAGTTCGATTCCAAAGCCGTCAATTGCTGGAATAGCAACATAACCGTCCCTGATCCGGTACCCTGACGTATCAAGACCAGGAACCGTCGCTTCATCCCACTCGACCGCAGCGAAATTTGTGATGCCTGCAGCGAGGTGTCCGGAGACATAGTTGCCATAACAGTTGCCGTACGAGTGTGGCGCGCTGGATGCATGAACCCGATCCAGCCGTTGGCCGGTCCGCAGCCAGTTTAGAAAGCTGTGACCGATGATGTCATATTGAACGACATCAACCAGGCCATCGCGTGCCATATCCAGTAACTTGGGAGAAGCGCCGCCTTCGCCATCAGCAATCAGCGTGGAAAGGTTATGTTGCGCTTACAGACCGCCGAGGATGAGGTTAAGGCTGGCTAAAAACACCTGCATGGCGATTGCCGGCGTCGTGTTCTTCAGACCCTGCGCGATGAACGCGACGGCGCAGCACGGGATGATCAAGCCGATCACCAGCCAGCCTGAAGTGCCGACATGCGTCAGCGCCCACAGGATGCCATGTAATAGCCAGGTGCGCTGGCCGTGTGCCAGCTCCTGACGCGGTAAAACATAGCCACGCCACCATAGCTCCTCTGCGGCGATGCCAATGACCAGATTAACAATCCACAGCGCCCGATTGATGGCTGAGCCTGCATCGAGTGGGAAACCCGTATCCGGGAAGCGCAGGCCCGCCTGTTTCACCAGTGCGTTGACAACCCAAAGCCCGGCATAGTAACTGCCGATGAACACCAGGATGCCAATCGTCACCCAGTTCCAGCTTTCACCCACGATAGGCTTGAGCCGCAGCCTGGCCCGCATCGTCGGCCAGTTCAACGGTCGACCCTCCAGCCTCATGGCGATGAGTGTCGCTGGCAGCAGCCCACCGATGCAGACTGCCTGCACGATGGTGTAGGCATACATCGGCTGCAGGCCCGTCTGCTTGAGGAGCGGCAGCGCGACGAGGAAACCCAGAGCAATTAGAACAGCGGGTATGCCAAAGAATAACGCGGTCTGCCAGAGCGGCATCGGCTTGAGGGGTATCTGGTGAATGGCCGGTGACTGCGTTGCATGTTTCATGATTGTGCCGAGTTTTATTTCACAGTCCGCCTGTTCTCTGCTGGCAATTCTGGTCGCACTGCTTTGAGTGCGATGCCAGGTGTCAGGCGGCGGCGTCGTTTTTGCGAACCAGTCCTCTGGAAAGATAGACCTGCGCCGCTTCGCGCACCATCTTCGCGCATTCGGGGGCAGTATAGGTGTATTCGAGACGTTCCGCCATCGCGATCATCTCGGCGTGCGTCGCGCGTCCCGGGCGCAAAGTCTCGTACATCTTTAGCAGTTCCTCATTGGGAACCACTGTCAGTTCCGCTGCGCGGCGCAGGTTCTCCGCCAACTGCGTATAACCCGCCTGGCGGGCTATCTCGGCCTGCGCGCGCAGCGTTTGCGCGTTGATCTGCAGGTCGGCGCTGCTCAACGAATCCGCCGCTGCGGCG
>JAKALH010000159.1 GCA_021813225.1 Chloroflexota bacterium | reverse complement strand
CGTCCAGATTTCCTCCGCGTCGTGCTCGACGCAGCCCGGCCGGGGGTAGATCTGGCGGTGCTCCTCGTAAGCAGAATCGACGATCTGCGCGGTGCGGTCGAAGATGATACAGCGGGTGCCGGTTGTCCCGGAGTCAATCGCAGCGATATATCTGGGAGATGCCATGCGGTTAGTGTAATCCGCAACGCCATGTCGTACAATCCACGCTGGCGGAACCCGCGAGGCGACAATGGAATTACAGGACATCGGCGGGCTGGTGCAGCACCAGCGCGATTTTTTCAACACAGGCGCGACGCGGGATGTGGCCTTCCGCATCCGCCAGTTGGAACGGCTCAGGCGCACGGTGCTGGATAACGAACCGGCCATCCTGGCGACCCTGAAGGCCGATTTGAACAAGCCGCAACTGGAAGCCTACAGCAGCGAGGTGGGCCTGCTGCGCGCGGAAATCGACTATGCCCTGCGGCACATCCGCGTGTGGGCAAAGCCGCAGCGCATGCCCAATCACATGACGCAATTCCCGCCCTCGGTCTGGCTGTATCCGGAACCCTATGATCTACACTCAACCATTACGACGATATATAGCCATGAACAGACAACCGCTCCGCATCATCAACAGCGTCGCGCCGATCCGCATCTGCGATAACGGCGGCTGGACCGACACCTGGTTCGCCGAGCACGGCAAGATTTTCAACATCGGCGTGTATCCCTATGCGGAAGTGCAGATCGAGGTGTCCCCGCTGCACACGCAGGAGGAGCGCATCATGATCTATGCGGAGAACTACGGCGAGCGATTTGCTGTGCACCCCGACAGGCAGACCTATGACCGCCATCCACTGCTGGAGGCGGCCATCCAGCGCATGAAAGTGCCCGACGATACTGCCCTGCAGGTCTCGATATTTTCGGAAGCGCCGGCCGGTGCGTCGACCGGCACCTCGGCAGCAGTCGCGGTCGCTCTCGTCGGCGCACTGGACCACCTGACCCCCGGACGCATGACGCCGCACGAGGTCGCCTATACCGCACAGTCTATCGAAACGGACATGCTGCGCCTGCAGTGCGGCATACAGGATCAGTTGTGTTCCGCATACGGCGGCATCAACTACATCGAAATGTTCAAGTACCCCTATGCCTCAGTGTCGCAGATACAGGTGCCCAACTCCATCTGGTGGGACCTGGAACGGCGTATGGTGCTGGTCTTCCTGGGCAAGTCGCACAGTTCATCGCAGGTGCACGAGAAAGTAATCCGCCAGTTGGAGAACGCAGGCCCGGACTGCCGGCAGATCGAAGACCTGCGCGCCACGGCGGAGCACTCGCGCGATGCGGTGTACGCGGGCGACTTCGAAGCACTGGGGCGCGCCATGATCGAGAATACGGCAGCACAGGAACGCCTGCACCCCGACCTGATCGGCCCGGATGCCAGGCGCATCATCGAGATCGCGCAGGCGCACGGCGCCCTGGGCTGGAAAATCAACGGCGCCGGGGGGGAAGGCGGCTCCATCACCATCCTGTGCGGCGCGCACTCCCATGTCAAGCGGGCGATGATTCGCGATATTGAGCAGGATAATCCGCTGTTCCGCAATATACCGCTCTATCTCAGCCGCAGCGGGCTGCGCGTGTGGGAACGCGGAACGCCCTGAACGCAGAGATTATCTCACTCAAGCGAACTGCGGCAGGTAACGCTGATGCGTGCGCAGCAGTTCATCCAGCATGTACTTCGCCTGAGCATAGGAGTGTACAGTCGGGTCCAGCAGCAGGGCCTGCAGCGCCGCCTTGCGGTCGCCGTGCACCCCCGCCTCTACGACCAGCATCTGGATATCGATCTGCTGGCGCAGCATGGCAGCCAGCCCGGCCGGCAGCGCGCCGACGTTGACGCCCTGCACACCGCGCCCGCCGACTACAGCGGGAACCTCGACAACAGCATCATCCGGCAGGTTGCTGATGCAGCCATTGTTGGGGATATTGACCGCCAGTTCCGGCTGCTGCAGGTCGCGGGTGATGGCATCGATGATCTGGATGGCGCGTTCGCCGGACAGGCCCAGCGCCACCGGCGCAAGCCCATCCGCAACAGCGGCGACGTGCGCGCGCAGGTCGGCGCTTTCCTTCGCGCGGGCGTCGAAGTCATAGCCGGTCAGCGGGATGGTTTCCGATGCGAAGCCGACATATTCGCCGGCATGGCCGTCGCCGGTGGCGCAGAACAGGCCGAAGGTGTCGTACAGCCGCCGCGACATCAGCTCGAAGTCGGCGGGCATCTCTTTGACCTTCTCGCAGAATAGAGGATACAGGTCGGCGCCTGTCTCGCGATCACGCATATCGAGGATGAAGGTGAAGTGATTCAGCCCCGCGGCGGTGAGGTGCACGCGCTCTTCCAGGCGGCGGCGGTAGCTGGCACTGTCCTCACCCTCGCGACGCTCAACCAGGTTCAGGACGCGGTTCACCAGGCGGTAACCGGCGCCGATCTGATGGCACAGGCCGGCAAAGCGCACGCGGGTGTGCTTATGCAGCGCCAGGCACAGCCGGCTCATGGGATTGGTGAAGTTCAACACCAGCGCGTTCGGCGCCAGTTCTTCCACATCGTGCGCGATGGACAGCAGGAGCGGGATATTGCGCAGGGAATGCGACAGGCCGCCAGGCCCGCCGTTCTCGCCCAGCACATGGCGAACGCCGTGCTTGAGCGGTATCTGCCAGTCCAGTCGCCAGGTTTCCAGGCGGTCCACAGCCACCGACACGATGACAAAGTCCGCGCCCGGCAAAGCGGCACGCCGGTCGGCGCTGTGGTGCAACGCGAACGGCTGCTGCGTACTGTCGTTCAGGCGGGCCGCATACTTTGCCATCAGGTCCAGCGCCTGTTCATTGATATCGACCAGCCAGACCTGACTGCCGCGCAACTGCTGCGCATGGCTGAAAAGGTCGCCGAGGATGGAAGGGCCGAACGAGGTGCTGCCCACGCCGATGATCACGATTTTTGTCATAGGCGATTTATACACCGATGAGGAGAATCTCGCTGGATGCTGTATTGGTCGAGAGCGCGTATTGATACGCGCCGTAACTGAACGCGCGCACGCGCTTTTTATAGCGCCGCAACAGGCTGACCAATTCCGGCTGGCTCGGGATGCCGTCGCCACGGTAGGAAACAACCAGAATGCTGTCCTGAAAGCGCTGGAACAGACGGTCAAAGGCATCGTGGATCAGCGCCCTGTCAATCCACGGGCTGGGCTGGCGCAACAGGCGGCGGTGGCGGCTGGCGCGGTCTATCTGCCCGACCCAGCGGTCATACTCAGCCAGGCCTTCGAGAAAATGGTAATAGTCGCGGTAATCGACGCCGGCGCCGCGTGCGGGCAGGTAGGGCGGGTCGATGTACACCAGGTCGAACCTGCCGGGCACCGCTGCGGCATCGCCAAGCAGCGCCCGATTGCTCTGCCCGTTGTCGAATACCGCGCGGCTGCCCTCCGCCGCAAATGCACGGAACCACTCGTGGAACGGACGGTCCCAACTGGCCTTATTTCCAAAACCGCGCGCCACCTGCGCCAGGCGCAGATACAGGTTGCGACGATGAAACAGGTTGAACGGCCGCTTGACGATGCAGGATTGGAACAGCGCAAAGTACGCCAGCGCCTGCTGGTCATCATCCGGCAGCGCCCGGATATTGGCGACGGTCTGGTCGATCCAGGCGTTCTCCGCGTCCGTGTAGTAGATGGCGGCAAAGGTATCCTGCACCAGGCCGGCGTACGCGACGTCGGCATGACGCGCCAGCAGCCATTCCACCTGATTCTCGCACAATCTTGCGCGGCTGTTCTGGATGAGAGCCTTGCCGATCAGGTAATTGAAGCGCAGAGCATCGTTGTAAGTCACCTGTTTGCCGGCCTGCTTCAGCCGGTAGGCCATCGCGCCGGTGCCGCCAAAGCAATCGAGGCAGGTATGAAAGGGGAGTTCCGCCAGATGACCCCAGATCCACTCGCTCAGCCGGGCCTTGCTGCCCAGGTAGCGCGTCGACGGAAAAACCGGATGAGTGTCATCCGGTATGCTGCCCTGATGTAAACTTGCGCGCATGAATCCATTCTCCGTCCTGTATCTATGCCCATTGAGCCAGCAGCACCAGCAATGGCGACTGGCGGCCGCGCCGGCCGGTCTCGACATCACGATGCGGCGCTTCCCCACGCGCGACGAGATTATAGGTCTGATTGCCGATGCCGATGCGCTGATCACTGAGCGCAGCGGCGCTATCGACGGCGACATCATCGCCGCCGGCAAGAACCTGAAACTGATCCAGAGGATCGGTTCGCTGTACTACGACATCGACCTGGCCGCCGCGCGCCAGCGCCAGATCGCCGTGGCAGTGCGCCCGATCCGCAGCGTGATTGCCGTGGCCGAGCAGATGATGATGGAGATGTTGGATGTGCTGCGCCGCGTCATGCCCCTGCAGCAGGTCGTGCGCATGCCGCCGGAGACTTTCAAACTCAGCGCGCCACTCAAACCGGGCGACGCCCCCACCGAGCAGCCTTTCACCCCGCGCCGCACCAACGAGGATGTCTTCGCCTTCAACTGGAGCCGCCAGACAAAGGTAGGGCTGCTGTATCGCAAAACAGTGGGCATTCTCGGCTTCGGCGAAATCGGCGCCGAGCTGTCGCGCCGGCTGGCGAACTGGGAATGTCGGATCGTCTACTCCAAGCGCGCGCGGCTGCCCCCAGAAACCGAGCAGCAACTCGGCATCTCGTACCGCGGCCAGGAAGACCTGCTGCGCGAGAGCGATATCGTGGTCTGCCTGCTGCCTTACTTCCCGGAGACCGACCAATGGCTGAACGCGGCGCGCATCGGCATGATGAAGCGCGGGGCAATCCTGTGCGAGGCAGGCAGCGGCAGCGTGGTGGACGAGAGTGCCGTCGCAGACGCCATCCGCAGCGGGCATCTGGCCGGCGCCGCTTTCGATACATACGAATGGGAGCCGCTCAAGCAGGACAACCCGCTGCTGGCGCTGGCAAACAGCGACCCGACCGCCAATATCGTGCTGACGCCCCATATCGGCTCCTGCAACGATATCCCGCGCAGCGAGTTCCCCGAGTTTTACACGAACGCCGTGCATGCGATGAACGGCGAGCCGCTGGAACGGCGCGTCGCCTGACTAACAACGGCCGTACGCGGCGGTCATCTCGGCCAGTTGCGCCCTGATTTCGTCTGTGAGCATCGCCGGGGTATAACGCCAGCCCCAGTTGCCGTCCGGGCGGCCGGGCAGGTTCATGCGCGAGTTTGCATCCAGCCCCATCAGGTCCTGCATCGTCACGATGGTCATCCCGGCGACGGACATCATCAGCAGGCGAATCATGTCCCAGTGAATGCAGCTGCCGTCCGTGCCGGTATAGCACAGCACCTGGGCGCGCGTCGGCGCATCCAGGCTGCGGAACCAGCCGACGGTGGTGTTGTTATCGTGCGTGCCACTATACGCCACACAGTTCGGGATGTAGTTGTGCGGCAGGTAGGTGGATTTGGTATCGGCGACGAAGGCGAATTGCAGCACGCGCATGCCCGGAAACCCAAACGTGTCGCGCAGCGCTTCCACCTCGGGCGTGATGATGCCCAGGTCTTCGGCGATGATAGCCAGCTTGCCCAGAGCGCGTTCGATAGCGCGGAATAATTCGTAACCCGGCGCCTGCACCCAGCGCCCGTGTATGGCGGTCGGCTCGCTGGCGGGCACTTCCCAGTAGGCCTCGAAACCGCGGAAGTGGTCGATGCGCACAAAGTCGCACAGCCCGAACGCGGCGCGGCAACGCTCGATCCACCATGCGAAGCACTGCTGCTGCATGACATCCCAGCGGTACAGTGGATTGCCCCAGCGCTGGCCGGTCGGGCTGAAATAGTCCGGCGGGACGCCGGCGATCACCAGCAAATTTCCGTCCTCGTCGAAGTAGAACTGCTCGCGATGCGCCCAGGCGTCTGCGCTGTCGTAGGCCACAAAGATGGGGATATCGCCCACGATGCGGATGCCCTTATCGTTCGCGTAACGCTTGAGAGCCGACCACTGTTTGAAGAACTGATACTGCAGGTACTGGTAGGTCTGTACCTGCGTCTGCAGCTTCTCGCGCCAGGCCGCCAGCGCGCGCGGTTCATGCCGGGCGATATCGCGCTCCCAGGTATTCCACACCGCGCCGCCGTGAGCGTCTTTGAGCGCCATGAACAGCGCATAGTCGTCCAGCCAGGCGGCGTTGCGTTCGCAGAATGACCAGAAATCCGCCTCCTGCTCCGGCGTGGCATGCTGGCGGAAATAGGCCAGCGACCTGCGCAGCACCGCGTATTTGAACTCGATGACCGGCCCGTAATCCACCCGGTCGGCCGGGAAGGACGGCGCATTCGCCAGGTCCTGCGCGGCGAGCGAATTCTCGCTGACCAGTTGATCGAGGTTGATCAGCAGGGGATTGCCGGCGAACGCCGAGAAGCACTGGTAAGGGGAATCGCCGTATCCGGTAGGGCCCAACGGCAGCACCTGCCAGAGTTTCTGCCCGGTATCGGCCAGGAAGTCCACAAAACGGTAGGCGTATTCGTTGAATTCGCCGATCCCGTAGCGGCCGGGGAGCGAAGTCGGGTGCAGCAGAACGCCGTTTAGTCTTTGCATGGTCTATTCCATTTGTGCCTGCGGGGTCTCGAATGACGTGACTGGATTGTAATGCGCGGGCGCTGCGGGTCAACGATTTTAGTAAAA
>JAKALH010000158.1 GCA_021813225.1 Chloroflexota bacterium | reverse complement strand
ATACGGCAGCACGCCCCGCACGATGGCGGGCCAGTTGGCGCTCCCTGCCGGCGAGTTCACATCGGGCAGCGCCATATCCAGCGAGGTGGTCAGCCCCATGCCTTTCACGCGCCTGTAGATGGCGCACAACTCCGCGCCGTCGTCCTCGTACATGCGCTTCATCAGCGGCGGGTAGCCGAAGTGGAACAGGCGCGCGCCAGCCACCAGGTCATAGCGGATATCCGCCGCTCCGAAGGTGTCGTTGGCGCTGGGGCAATGCAGGAAGATGCGGTCGATGCCGGGAGGGTTGATGATGACGGTGTACGAACTGACCGCGTGCGGGTCGACGATCAGCGTGTCCGTCAGGCCGGCGCCGTGCGAGGCGATGATGCCTTTGATGGCCTCGCCGAAGATGTCTTCGCCGATGCGCCCCATCAGTGCCGCCGGGATGCCGAGTTTGTTCAGCGCCAGCCCGGTATTGGACACAGCGCCGCCGGTGGCGAATGTGATCGGCCCGACGTTCAGCAGGCGGCCTGGGCGGAACATGACCTCGAATTTCTCGCGGCTGCTGCGGCTCATATCGGGAATCACGTCAAGGCACAGGTGACCCGCGACGACGGCGATGTACTTCTCGGTCATGCTTCGCTCCGCTATGAAGCTCTAAACCACGGATGACTGGTTGGATGCCCCGTCCGGATGCCGTGATACATCCGCATCCAGCGCCTGACAGTCCCTACCGCCCCGGATGGTAATACTTCGGGTAGTCCTTCACCAGCAGGTACAGCGGTTCCGCATCTTCCTCGATCTCCGGGAAACGCCCGACCGGCTCATAGAATCGATTATCGGTATCGTCGTCGTTGACGCTGGACACCTCGCCCACCAGCACGCGCCCGCCCTCGCCCCAGAACTTGTGGTACAGGCCGCCCGTCAGCGTGATGCTCTCGCCGGGGGTGAGCGTGACGGTGCCGCCGGCCTTGACGGTGCGGCGCACGCCGTCGATGCTCACCTCGACATCGCCGGTGCCCAGGCCTTCGTCTTTCGTCGAAGGGTACAGTTGGATGACCAGGTTGCCGCCGCCGCGGTTGATGATATCCTCGAACTTGCTCCAGTGGAAGTGCATGGGCGTGACCTGCTGCGGGTCGACGATGAGCAGTTTCTCGGCGTACACCTTGCCGCGCCCCTGATGCAGGTCTGCCATTGTCCCGTTGCGGATGGTGAAGATGAACAGCCCGATCTTCGCGTAGCTGCCCTGCCCGAAGTCGGTGATGTCCCAGCCCAGTTGGCGGTCGACGATCTCGCGCACCTCCGCGCCTTTCGCCGCCCAGTCGGCGGGCGTCCAGAATGCAAACGGCGGCAGGTAGAACCGGTGCTTCTGCGCGAAGGCGACGGCGCCGCGCATGATGGCGTTAATTTCGGATCGTTTCATAGCACTCCTTGTCGCGGAAATTGTGCCATACCTTCGCGGTGCCCGCAAACTTATTGGTTCGATACCTGCGGCCTGCGCGGTGGGCGTCCGTCAGTCATTCCCGCGGAAGCGGGAATCCGCGAGACCAACCTGTTTAGCGGTACACTACAGATGGACGTGACATCCGATTTCCACGAGCGCGGAAGGGAAGCGGTGAGGCATGGCGCATGTCCATCTGACACTGCAGGAATTGTCGGAACTGGTGACGCTGCAGGCGCAGCGCGGCAAGAGCCGCAATGAAATTGTGGCGGTTCTGATCGCACGCGGCTGGCCCCGCGAGTCCGCCGAGCATTTCGTCGACACGACGCTGTCCGAACACCACGAACGCACCGCCAGCCGCCCCACCCAGCCGGACGATCAGACACCGGCCGGGCGCTCCCCTACCGACGAACAGGCCATGTGGCGCACCCTCCTGATCGTCGTCATCCTCACCCTGCTCATCCTCGTCATGTGCGGACTGATCTCGAACGGTGGGTAGCAGACCGGCGGCAACGCGCCAGAACAGCGCTACCGCCAGGTGCTTTATAGTTGCGGGTATTCGAACAGCGAACGGCTGAAGTCCAGACAACAGATGGAAAGCATTCCCGGCTGGTCAACCGTAGCGCCTTTAGCCCGTGTCGCGCAGGGTCGCGCATGCGCCGCCCCCCGCATGGTCATCCTGCTGCGCGAGACCCACGCCGCGTTCGTCGCGTATACCGGCCCCGTCCTGGCCGGCGCATGGTTCGGCTTCGCCGCTTGCGCCGCAGCCGTGCAGAGCCTGCAGGCGCTGACCGGGCTGGCACCCGCCAGGGCTTTCTGGCTGTTTCTGGCCGGGGCGCTTGCCGGACTGCTGTTACAGGCGCTGGCGCAGGGCGCACTGGCATGGCTGGCCCTGCGACGAGATGCCGACGTCGGCCCGGCCTCTGCATCCGCCGCCTGGCGCGCGGCTGCGGCAGCCTGGCGCGGACTGCTGACAGGCGCGTTTCTTCGCACCGCGTTATCGTTCATCTGCGCCTTGAGCGTGACGCCATTGCTGGTCAGCAGCGGGCTGGTGCCGGTCACACTGGAGCCTGTGGAAGTGAGCGCAGGCAACCTGCCGCGCCTGGCGGTCGCCCGCAGCCTGGATGCCGCCGCGCTGGGCGTGCTGCATCCCTTTACAGCATGGGTGGCCCCGGCGCGCCTGGCGTTGCGGCCGGCTTTCCTGCGGACGCAATTGCCGGACCCGGACGCCTGGCTGAACTACGCAATGAAGAACCACATGGACCCGTCGAGCCGTCTGATCTTTCAGGCCTACTATGTGCCCACGGCGGCGCTCCCAGCCGGCCTGATGGCGCTGGCCGGGCTGGCGGTGCTGCTGGCGGGTGAATGGCTGCTGCGCTTTTATCCCGCCGCCTCAATCGACCCGCGGGCGTGTGCAGCCCTGGCGGGCGGCGGCGTATTCCAGCCGCTGCAGCAGAGCGCCCGCCTGAGCCTGCGCCATGCGCGGGTTGTGCTGTTGAATGCGGTCACACTCCGGCTGGCTGTGCGTGCGTTGCAGGCGCTGTGCCTGGTGCTGACCGCGAGCGCGGCTGAGCTGGCCGTGCTGCCGCAACTGGCTGACGCGAGCGGGGCGGCGTGGGTGCTGCCAGCAGGACGCCTGGCCGCCATCGCCGGCAGCGCGGCGGTAGGCGCGCTGCTGTCCGCATTCTGCGAAATCTACGACGCCCGGCTGTACAGCCAACTGCGGTAAGGAAAACCGGCAGACCTCGTTCGGGAACCTTTGCGCCGCTGCGTGCGTCACTACTCTGTAACGGCAATGTAGACGTGTTTGAAGGAGTAGTGAAATGAAGAACGGCAAGATATTCGCAGTCGCCGCGCTGGCGGCTGCCGTGGTGCTGGTTACAGCCGGATGCACCGGCGCGGCCGGCTCCATCGCAGCAGCGCAATCGGGGAGCGCACAGGCGCAACAGTCCACGACGCCTGTCCGCACCATCACCGTCAACGGGATGGGCACGGCAACCGGCGCGCCCGACCTGGCGCAGGTGTCCATCGGCGTGAATACATCCGACGCCAGCCTGCAGAAGGCCGTGGCCGATAACGCCGCGCGCATGACGCAACTGCTGGCCGCGCTCAAGGCGCAGGGCATCGCGGATAAGGATATCCGCACAGTCAACTACAGCGTCAGCACCGAGACGCCGCCGCAACCGAAACCAGTTGCCGGCACAGAATCCACTGCGCCAGTGGTGACCTACCGCGTGAGCAATCAGGTGCAGGTGACCGTGCGCGATGTGGCGCAGCTGGGCGACGTGCTGGACAAAGGTGTGAACGCCGGCGCGAACAGCGTGTACGGCATCAGCTTCAGCGTGGCCGACCCAAGCGCGCTTGAGGCGACCGCGCGCAGCAACGCCGTGGCCGATGCGAAAGCGCGCGCCGAGAGCCTGGCCAAGTTGGCTGGCGTGACGCTGGGCGATGTATACAGCATCAGCGAAAGCGGCGCCGGCCCGCAGCCGCTCATGCGCGCGGCGACCTTCGCAGCCGCGGCCAGCACGCCGATACAGACCGGCTCGTTCGAGGTGAGCGCCAGCGTGCAGATCGTGTACCTCATCAAGTAAGGGTCTGCGGCCAGCCCCCTGGCGCCGCTTGCGCGACGCACCGACGGCGTTCGGGTGGGGGCCGGCTTAGCGATCCCGGAAGAAAGCCCTTGACACCGCTGCGTCTTGCCGGCCGCGGGGCCGCAAACCAGTGTGCGCTCAGACGTGCGAGAGCATGCTCTCGCACGTCTCATTATCCCCTTACTTCCACAGGTACTTCATCAGCGTACCGAAAGCGCTGGATCAGGCCGGCAGCCATGCGCCTGGCGATGCGTTTCGCCGCGCCGCGTTTCGCCGGCGCCTCTTTCCGCCGCAGTGGCGCCGCGCCCTGCTGCACGGTGTGCGTCAACTCGTGCGCCAGCAGGTGCCTGCCCGCCGTCGTGCCGGGGTCATACTTGCCGGCGGCCATGTAGATGTGATTGCCGTGCGTGAAGGCCTGCGCGCCCAGCCTGCGGTTGAGCTGGTCCGATGCTGCGCCGGTGTGGATGCGCACGTTCCCGAAGTCTGCGCCAAAGCGGGGTTCCAGATCGGAGCGCAGCCTGGCCGGCAACTGGCTGCCGCCGCCCGCGGCCAGTTGGCGCTCCACGTCATCACCGGCGTCGAAGCTGCCGCTCAGGTCAGTCGCGCCGGCCATGCGCTGCGCGTCCGGTTCGCCGTCCTGGCGCGTCATGCCAGGCGCGTCCCCGCTCAGCACCTGCGCCGCGACGCGTTCGGCCTCGCGCTCGTACGGGTCGTCCGCCGCGCCAACCGTCAGGCGCGTTCTGCAGGTCATTGGGGCCGAGACTCCAAGGGGCAGATTCGGAGAGTTGCAGCAGGCGAATCACCTCTGTTAGCCTAAAGTTAGAATGTCCCTTTTGCGCAAAGTAGAAATGTCCCCTTTCCAATACCTTCGCCAAAATGGTAAGGCCGTTCCGAACCGTAATTTTAATGGTGAATTACCGCCACATATGGCGTTTTCATTTCTATTGATTCCCGCATATGGCGTATTGATTTAGTGCTCAAAGAGCGAATCAGAATTTGGCGAAGGTATTGGTCCATACGTTGTCTTCCCGGCTTTGCTGACAACAACTTCATCACCTGCCACAATATACTCATCTTCTGGCTTCAAAAAGCGCTTCCGAAAAAACGACCACTGGATGTCTTTCCAAGGAAGCGCGCTCTGATATAAACGTTGGATGCTTCGATAGCTGCCGCCTTTCTCTGTCCAGCGCGACAGCCCCAGCATCGTAATCCGTCCAGTGATGACCAGCATTCCAAAGATGACCTGGCTCATCTGGCGAAAAGTCGCTGGTTCCAATAGCGGCGCAATAGTTCCTAAAAGTGCTAATATCTCTGTCATGGGCTTTATCGGGTGAGTTAAGGTTGTTAGAGACCACAACTTTACTCGATAAGCCCTGTTTCATGTTCCTCACTTTGGCGAAGGTATTGACGCATGTGATAAAAAAAGACCTGACAGGCCTTGAGGCCCGTCAGGTCTGATCGGGTCGAACTTTCTAGTAGCGCCGATCGCGCCCGCCGCGGCTGCCGCGGTCTCCGCCCCGGTCTCCGCCGCCGAAGCCGCCACCGCGATTTTCCGGCGGTTTGGCCTCGTTGACTTTGATCTGGCGCCCGTCCAGACTCTGGCCGTTGCAGGCGCTGATGGCCTTGGCGGCTGATTCGGCGTTCTCCATCTCCACGAAGGCGAAGCCGCGCGGCTGGCCGGTCATGCGATCGGTCGGGATCGTCACGGCCTTGACCACGCCGGCCTTGCCGAACAGATCGCGCAGTTCCTGCTCGGTCGTCGAGTAAGAGAGATTGCCCACGTACAACTTGGTATTCACTTGATCCTCCATTAGATCAATAAGCGCCGGTTTGACCGGCATAAGATAAAGGTGCCTTCGGATACCGAATGTGAGAGGGAGAGAATACTCTTAATAGAAGACCGTGGGTTTTAACCGAAGTTCGATTGAAGAGAAGTGTCCCAACTGACAAAAGTGTTATCCAACAGGTAACGACAATATACCACAGAAACTGGATTTTGCGCGTGCGAAGCTGGGAACAACTTCTGAGTTCTTGCAGAACCTTGGGTGAGGAAACCCGACAGTCTACCAAGACCTGTCGGGTTTAGTGGCGGACATGCAAAGCGGAGCGGCGGGGGTGTTGTGGTCGCCCCCGCCGTTTTTGTATCTGCAACAGGCCCCCCACTTGCCTATCGCAGGAGTACAGGGATGAATGCGTGCTGAATCCGCCCGCTGGCGCTGGCCGGCGCCAGCGTCATCAGCGTGCTGCTCCGGTATACGTCCGGGCTGCCGCTCGAGATTGCCATGATGGTCGATGCGTTCCAGGTGCCGCTCGCGCCAGCGGGCACCAGCACGCTGGCGGTCACATCTGCGCCTTCGCCGGGCGCCAGGTTGGCGGTGCTCCATGCCGAAAGCGTGGTCGTCCAGTTGCCGCTGGCGCCGATGCTGAAGGTGAAGCGGTCAACGGTGTTGCCGCTGTTGGTGACGCGCAGGGTATAGGTGACTTCCGCCGCGGCTGCCGGCGCATACGCGCCGCCGCCTGTGTACGGCGCGGTCTGCTCGGCCACAGGCGGGTCCAGTTGCAGTGCGTACTGCACCGCCGTCACCGCCTGCCGCACGACGACCGTGCCGCACCCGTTCGATGCCGTCAGCACCACGGTGTAGGTGCCGCCCGCGGCATACGTGTGCGTCACCGAATCCGCAGAGAGAACGACAGCAGCATTCTGGGCAGTGCTGCTGTCCGATATCAT
>JAKALH010000157.1 GCA_021813225.1 Chloroflexota bacterium | reverse complement strand
CTCGCGCGCCGTCGCCGTCCCGCTGATCGCCTTGTGGCTGCTGCTCACGCGCGCCGCCAATCCCGGTTTGACGCTGGCGATAATGATTGCCGGTATGCTGCTGTTCTGCCTGTCCGACGGCACGAACTCGATCCCATATGTCGACGTGATTGCGCGCATCATGACTTCGCAGGAACGCGCGCGCATGACCTGGCGGGGGATGCTCGCGGGCGGGTTGCTGGGTATCCTGGGCGGCCTGATTGTTCAGTATTTTTTGACGCCCGGTGTGCTGGCTTTCCCGGTGAATTTCGCTGTGCTGCTCGGTCTGGCCGGCGTCGGTTTCCTGTTTGCCTGGGGTTCGATATCGATGGTATCGGAGCGCGACGTGCAGGCCAGCCGGCCGCATACCATAGACGGCGGCGCGCAGGCGCCCCGGGCGGCGCGTACAATCCTGAGCCATGATGCCGTCTATCGCCGGATGCTGATTACGCGGTTCATGACGAATATCGACCAGATGGCCGTGCCGTTCTATACCGTCTTTGCCTTGAACGTGCTGAAGATGACGCCTGAGACCGTTGGATGGTTCGTGGCCGCACAGACTGTCGGCGCGCTGGTGGCTCCTATCCTGTTCGGGCGTCTGGCCGAACGCTCCGGCGCGCATCGTGTCATTCTGGCTGGTTCGATCATGCAGACGCTGGCGCCATTGGTCGCTTTGCTGGTGACGATACTTGCGAGCCGCAATTCAGTTTTCAGCGGTCTGATGGTTGTAATCTTTACAATCACGGGCTTCAGCACCAGCACGATGTCGCTGGGCTTTTACAACTATCCACTCGATTGGTGTGCGGATCACGAACGCCCCAACTATCTGGCGCTTCTCAGCGTGGTCAGCGCTACCGCCATGCTGGCGCCGCTGATTGGCGGTTATATCGCGCAGACCATCTCCTATCCCTTTTTATTCGGTGCGACCAGCCTGCTGGTTGGCATGGGAGCGCTGGTATCCACGACGCTGCCGGATAAGCGGCATTGAGCAGGTTCGTTTAAGATAAGCTCAGGAGACTGACTCATGAAAATCACCGATGTGAAAACATACATCGCAGGCAATCCCTGGAAGAACTGGGTTTTCGCGCGCGTCGAAACGGACGAAGGCGTCCACGGCATTGGCGAAGGCACACTGAACGGATTTGCGAAGACCGTTGAAGCGGCCATTCACGAATTGAAGCAATTTGTCATTGGGGCCGACCCCTTCAACGTCGAGACGCATTCACTGCGGCTTTTCCGGGATGTCTTTTCGGACGGCGGACAGATTCAAGGTAGCGCACTGGCGGCGTTGGAATATGCCTGCTATGACATCATGGGCAAGGCGACCAACCAGCCGGTTTATAACCTGCTGGGCGGGCGCGCTCACGAGCGTTTGCGCGTCTACGCCAATGGATGGTACCGTGGGTCGCGCACCCCGGAGAGTTTCCACGAGAAAGCCAAGGCCGTCGTGCAACGCGGCTATACGGCACTGAAGTTCGATCCATTTGGCCCGGCCTGGCGCGTGGTTGATCGCGAGGATTTCGCCCTGGCTGTCGACATTATCGGGGCCGTCCGCGATGCCGTAGGTCCAAACGTTGATGTCCTGGTCGAAGGGCATAACCGTTTCAGCGTGCATACGGCGCTGGAATTCGCCAAAGCCATGGAGAAGTATCAGCCTACATGGTTTGAAGCGCCTGTACCGCCGCAACGCATCTCGTCGATGGTTGCGATAGCGCGCCAAAGCCCGGTTCCAATCGCATGCGGCGAAGACTATTACACCCGCGAGCAGTTCAGCGAACTGCTGATGCACGATGCGGTGCACATTATCCAGCTCGAGCCGCAATTTCTGGGGATGACGGCGGCCAAGCAGGTCTGCGCCATGGTTCATGCCCACAATGGCGTCACAGCGCCGCATAGCGCGCAGGGGCCGCTCTGCTCGGTGGCCTGTGCGCATCTGAACACGGCAACCCCCAACTTCTTCATCCATGAGATATTCGACGACTTCAACGATGACTGGAGCCGCGATATCCTGACCGACCCGGTCGAAGTGGCGGACGGTTATATCACGCTGAGCGGCGATAAGCCGGGGTGGGGCACCGACCTGAACTATGATGAAATAGCAAAGCATCCCTATAACCCGAACAACTTCCTGCCGCTCTTCCGCCAGGGCTGGGAACGGCGCAAGACAGTCGGCAGTTGACGCGCTGGGCGGGCATGAGTCTCAATATCCACCACAGGTTCAGCGATAAAGTTGTCGCGGTCACAGGCGGCGCCCAGGGCCTGGGCGAAGGCATCGCCATGCGTTTTGCGCGCGAAGGCGCCCGCGTGGCAATCATCGACCTGCAGCAGGAGCTGTGTGAAAGGGTTTCAGCTCGGTTGCGCCTCGAAGGCGCGGCCGACAGCATGGCGATCATCGCGAGCGTCGCTGAACCCGGTGCCATGAACACGGCGGTGGGCGATATCACCGACCGATTTGGCCGGCTGGATGTGTGGGTCAACAATGCCGGCATCTATCGCGGCACGGCGACGGAAGACATCTCCATGCGGGAATGGCAGATGATGCTGGATGTCAACTATACCGGTGTGTTCCTGTGCACACAGGCGGTAGCGCCGGTGATGAAGTCCCAGGGCAGCGGGCGCATCATCAATATGAGCAGTATTGCGGGAAGAACGGGTTTCAGAAACAGCGCCGCGTACTGCAGCAACAAAGCCGCCGTAATCGGGCTTACGCGCGCGACCGCTATGGACCTTGCGCCGTACGGTGTCACCGTCAACGCTGTTTGCCCCGGCTCTATCATGACTGACATGCTGCGCCGCGTCGATGCCGATATCTGCCAGAATGAAGGCTGGCCGGCTGGCCGGCACATCGCAAACAAGGAAGCGCAGATACCGCTCAAGCGATTAGGGTATGTCGAAGACGTGGCGGGTGTCGTGGCGTTTCTGGCATCCGACGACGCTTCGTTCATCACGGGGCAGGCTATCGAGGTCGATGGCGGCGAACTGCTGATCTGATGTGGCTGGGTTGCGCCGGTATGAACCGGTATTCATACTGCTGATCTACGCGCTGATTGGCGCGATTGGCGCATGGTTGATGCGCGACCTTCGATTTGATGACCCGTTTATCACTTATCGCTATGCCGAAAATCTGGCGGCTGGCCGCGGATTCCGCTTCAACCCGGGCGAACCCACGCTGATAACGACAGCGCCGTTGTATGCCCTGATCCTGGCAGGATTTCGACTGGTCGGCGCTGATATTCCACGTGCCAGCTATTTGATTGGCGCTATCAGTATCGTCGGCGCCGCAGCGGTCCTGTACTGGCTGGCCCGGCAACAAGGTGGACTCAGCGGTGCGGTCACCGGTCTTGTCTTCATATTGTTTCCTCTCACATGGCTGACACTTGGCTTTGAGACGCCACTCTTCTTGTTCATCACCCTGCTGGTGTTTCTGGCAGTCGACGATGGGAGACTGGTACTGGCTGGCATCGGCGCGGGAATCGCGTTGGGCCTGCGCGGCGATGGTTTCGTGGTGCTGGCCGCAGTGATGCTCTTTACACTGTATCGTGGCGGTATTACTGCAAAGCGGCCGGCCGGTCGCCCGTTTCTCTCATGGCTTGTCAAGCAGGCACGCCAGCCCCTGCTGATACTCATCGTTGCGCTGCTCGTGTATGCCCCGCTGGCAATATGGTTGACCGCGCAGTTCGGCTCTCCGCTGCCTTCAACGCTGCAGACGAAGTCCGCACAGGCTGTATCCGGGTTGACCGGCTTCTATCCGCACACGACATTCCTCGAAGGGGGGTGGTTGCTGCTGCGCAGCCTGGTGCTGATCAGCCCGTCGATGGTCATACTCTTCGGTGCGGCAGTGATTGGTGCGGCATCGTTCAGCCGAAATAATAATGCCACGATGATCCTGCCGGTGGCTTGGGCAGCAGCGCATCTGGCCGGCTATGTCGTACTGGGCGTGTCGCCGTATGTGTGGTATTACGCACCATTAGTGCCCGGGCTTGCGGTACTGGTCGGGAGCGGCACAGCCTGGTTGTGGCGCACTTTGCTGTCGCGCCCCGGATTGCGTACCGTGCTGACAGCCACGCTCGTCGCAATCATGGTCGGCGCAGAAGCAGCTGCCATTCTGCCCATCGTGCAGGTATTGAATGGGGCAACACCTTTACCCCCGAGTGATGTGCGCGCCAAGTTGCTGCCCGAAACTAAAGTCGATATATACGAGCGCGTCGGGAAGTGGATGTCCACCCATACACCGCAGGATGCCACGTTCGGCGTGACGGAGCTTGGCGTGATGAGCTACTACGCCGGCCGCCACACGGTCGACTTCCTGGGGTTGACACAGCCTGGCTACCTGTCTGCCGTACGTCACGGCGACTATCTGCGGGCGCTGGTGCGCGAGCAGCCGGACTATGTGGCCCTTACAGCCGTCAACGCCCTGTATGATTTCGATCCTCAACGTGGTGCGTGGTTCACGGCGATGTATACACCCGTCGTCAGTTTGGATGACGCGCGTTTCTGGGGCTCGCCGATGACGATCTGGCGCCGCATTAATCCGGTTATGCACTCCAATATCGAGATCGATGCGGGCGCGCACGATCTGGGCGGCGGTTGGCAGATTACAGCCATGCGCGTAAACACACAAACGGTTCGTGCCGGTGCACCGCTCATCATACAGGTCCGATTGCGAGCCGGGAAGGCTGCAGGCGCGCGCACGTTGCGCCTGCAACCCATACTGATTCAAGGTGGCGATGGACTGCCCGTAAGCAGTCGTTTGATCTATACAAACCAGTGGCGCCCGGGAGAGGAAGATTGGGTCGACTTTCCCATCCTGCCTGCGGATCATTCACCACGCGGCGGATACATTATTGAGGCCGGCTGGCAGGAAGGCGGACCTGCCATGCGCGCCGGCCTGCTCAAGGTTCCTCTGGGTGCAGCGCTACCTGTCGGTGCGATGGTTGCCCCGCTCAGTTCCGGCGCTGGCATCGTGGTGCAACTCCAGCCTGTTGTAGCCTGCATCGGTATGGAAACGCCGCTGACACTGACCTGGATTGGCGGTTTGATGAACGGCATGTCCTACACGGCGTTTGTGCAGGTGCGCGCCGGCGATCGCACGGTGGCGCAGGCCGATGCCCCGCCACGAGACGGCACATATCCGACGGCAATCTGGTCGCCTGGTGAAGTGATTCCAGACACCCATCATCTGGCAGTCAGTTCGGATATTGCTCCCGGCGAGTATGCGCTGGTGGCCGGCCTGTACAATCCGCTAGACCAGTCTCGCCTGTCGGTTGATCCCTCGCCTTATCGGACCGCTGATGGCGGCGTGAAAATAGGCACAGTTGTCATCAGGCAGTGCCAATGACTTCAGCCGGAAGGTTATCCTATGATCTACACTGGCTACGCGGACTTCTGGTTTCAACACGTACCCCTGGTCGAACGAGTCTCACGCTTTGCCGGGCTTGGCATCGGGCCGCTGGATATCTGGATGTGGCGCAGCAAGGGCGCTGCATTGATGGATGAAGTGGCTCAAGCATGCCGTGAGTATGGCTGCTACATCAACTCTACATTTGACGAAACAGCCGGTTCGTTGACGGATGCAAATGACTATGCGCGCTGCATCGATGCCTGGTCGGAGTCGCTTGAGATGGCGCAGCGATGGGACGTCAGGCACCTGTTTCTATTCAGCGAGCAGATCGACCCATACAGCCCCCCGTCAGGCGTGAGCGGTGACATCAACGGGTGGGTGAAGCATCCCAGCCGGAACTATACGCCTGAGGAGAAGTATGCCAACTTCCTCGATGGCGCAGCGCGCATCATGGAACTTGTCGAGAAGACTGATGTGGTCGTATGGCTCGAGGCGCTCAACACCTGGCATCTGCACGGGCCGATTACCATCCATACACATGCCCTGGCCGCCGATACGGTGCGCCGCATCAATCACCCGCAGTTTCGCATGACGTTCGACTGTTATCACCAGCAGCGCACGGCCGGCAACCTGATACAAGGTCTGTGCGAATACCGTGGCCTGTATGACTCGGTGCATGTCGGCGACGCGCCCACCCGCCAGGAACCCGGCACTGGGGAGATCAACTTTACGAATATCGCAAGGGTACTGCGGGAACTCCATTACGATGCCGGCGGAAAAGGGCTGATCGGCATGGAGTTTACGCCTTCAATATCGGAAGAACAGGCATACGCGAGTATCCGGGAACTCTTTGACCCCATGCGTTGAATTAAATCGGTACATAAATCCTGCCTGGCATTTTGATGTACCCGGACGGTTTACGTATCGAAACCGAGTTGTCGTTCCGTCATTTTCGATCTCACAGACACATAACAGATGCATATCAGCGTGATTTAAGCTGTTATGCAGTAAAATCGTCGTCAGCCGAATGGAATCACCAGTGTTCAGTATTCTGTCAAGAGCGATCAGAGGGTAAACAAAGATGTATAAGGGATTAACGCGCAGGGAGTTCTTAAGGTCGACGATCATTGCAGGTGGCCTTGGGATCGGGTCAATGCTGCTCACAGCGTGCGGCGGGGCATCTGGCGGTGCTGCCCCGACTGCCGTGCCAAGCGGCCCGCCTGTCGTGTTCGACCTTTCATCTGGCGATAACATCGAGTTCAACAAGAACAGGCTTGAGGCGGCAGCCGGTTCGAAGATTACCGTCAACCTGACTAACAAGTCATCCAACAGCAGTTTCAACTGGGTGCTGGCAAAGCCGGGGAAAATGCTCAGCGTCGTCACCAAAGATCG
>JAKALH010000156.1 GCA_021813225.1 Chloroflexota bacterium | reverse complement strand
CTGGCGAGACGGTTATCCGTACGGGGCGACCTGTGTGTCGCCCGCTTGCGGCATCGGGCAGGCACGCCGGCCTGCCCGCGCGTCCTGGCGAGATGGTTATACGTGCGGGGCGACCTGCGTGTTGCCCCTGCGGCATCGGGCGGGCACGCCGGCCTGCCCGCACGTCATTTACTTGTGAGGTTGTGCCAGGCGCGGCGCACACCGGCGCGCGCGCCGGCGCTGGAGCTTTGCGCCCACAGAAACGGCGCGGCCACCCTGTCGCTGACCTGCCGGGTGATGTCGCTGACCTGCTGCGTGATTTCCTGCGCTTTGGGGAAGAGGCGCTTCAGCAGGCCGCGCAGCTTGTGCATGCCGTACACCATCGCCGCGAACAGCGCCAGAAAGACGAGCGCGGCAAACATTGTCTCGACGATCAGAAATATCAACGCGATACTGGCTGCCGTGGACACGAGCTTATTTCCTTAATCTCCAATTGCTGCTCTTCAACTTCTGACCTCTGACCTCTGACTTCCGCTCTCTCCGCCTCTACCCTCCGCCTGTCTCATACAACTCGATCAGCACGCCGAAGGCGCTCTTCGGGTGGATGAAGGCATAGCGCGTGCCGTCGGCCTTGCGGCGCGGCTCCGGGCTGGTCAGTTCCACGCCGGCGGTCTTGAGATGCGCCACTGTCGCGTCGAGATCGCGCACCTGAATGGCGACGTGATGCATGCCGGGGCCGTGCCTGGCCAGCCATTTCGCGACGCCGGTGCCGTCGCTGGTGGGCTGCACCAGTTCGATTTCCCCGTTGCCCAGCGGCAGAAACGCCACCTTCGCGTTTTCATCCGGAACGTCTTCCACGCGGTCGAGCGGCAGCCCCAGCACGTCGCGGTAAAAAGCGACGGCGGCGTCCATATCGGTGACGGCGATGGCGAGATGGTTCAATCTGGCGTCGCGGTTATCCATGTGTCAATTGTCCGCTACACGCGGAAGTTCTCGCCGCTGCGGATCATGTCGCCGTTGTACATATCGTCGGTCACATCGCTGCCGATGACCACATTGCGCCCGACCTTGAAGTTGGGCGGGATGATCGTGTTCTTGCCGATGACGTTGATGCCGGTCGCGATGTTGAACTGGCGGTTCTCGGTATAGTCCGTGCCGTAGCCGATATGCGCGCCCTTGCCGACCGTCACGCGCTTATCGAGGATGCTGCGGTCCACGTATGCGCCGCTCTCCACCGTGGTGTCGGTCAGCAGGATGGAGTAGCGCACCACCGCGCCGCGCGCCACCTTCACGCCCGGCGACAGCACCGAATACTCGACCGACCCCTCGATCACGCAGCCGTCGGTGATCAGGCTGTGGTTCACCGTTGCGCCGGTGCGGATGTTCACCGGCGGGCGCTCTTCGGAGCGCGTGTGGATGATCCACTCGCGGTCCAGCAGGTCCAGCATGGGGTTTTCCTGCAGCAGGTCCATGTGCGCTTCCCAGTACGCCTGCACCGTCCCCACGTCCACCCAGTAAGCGCCGTACGGGAATGCAAACACGCGCAGGCTGCTGTTGATCATCTTGGGGAAGATGTTGGTGCCGAAGTCGTGAATGGAGTTGGGGTCGCGGGCGTCTTCCTGCAGCACGCGCGACAGCACATCGTAGTTGAAAACGTAAATGCCCATTGAAGCCAGCGTCCCTTTGGGTTCCCTGGATTTCTCTTCGAAGCTGATGACGCGGTGGCTGGCGTCGGTCTCCAGAATGCCGAAGCGGGTGGCCTCGTCGGGCGTCACACGCAGCGTCGCCACGGTCACATCGGCCTGCCGCGAATTGTGGTAATCGATCAGGATGCTGTAGTTCATCTTGTAGATGTGGTCGCCCGCGAGGATCAGCACGTTATCACAGCGCGAGTTGCGCAGCACATCCAGGTTCTGGTAGATGGCGTCGGCCGTGCCGGCGTACCAGTCGGCATCGGTATCCGAGCCTTTGACATAGGGTTGCAGCAGTTGCACGCCGCCGTTCAGGCGGTCCAGGTCCCACGGCGCGCCGGAGCGGATGTGATCCATCAGCGAGCGCGGGCGGTACTGCGTCAGGATGCCCACATCGTAGATGCCGCTGTTGATGCAGTTGGACAGCGGGAAGTCGATGATGCGGTATTTACCGGCAAAGGGGACTGCGGGTTTGGCGCGTTTGTCGGCCAGTACACTGAGCCGGCTCCCGCGGCCGCCAGCGAGGATCATTGCATAGGTTCGCATGATTGTTCTCCACTACAGGCTCTGCTGGATTCCTATACCGTTATTTTAGCCATTCTGCAACAGCGGTGCCCAGTCCGGCCAGCATACCCCGCCGCACGGCAGGCGAGGGCAGCGCGTTCAGGAAGGCCGCGCCGTAATTCTTGCTGATCAGGCGGCGGTCCAGCACGACCACCACGCCGCGGTCGGTCTTCGCGCGGATCAGCCGCCCGAATCCCTGGCGGAAGCGCAGCACCGTCTCCGGCACCGAGTACTCGTTGAACGGATCCTCGTAGGTTTCGCTGCGCGCGGAGAAGATCGGGTCGGTGGGCACGTCGAAGGGCAGCTTGCAGATGGCCAGCGCGCTCAGTTTCTCGCCCTGGATGTCCACCCCTTCCCAGAAGCTGCGCGTGCCGAACAGCACGCCGCGCTCGGCGTTGCGGAACTGCTCCATCATGATGCGGCGCGACGTGCCGTCGCCCTGCTCGTAGACCATGATGCCGTCGCGCAGCAGTTGCGGGGCGACGGCCTTCGCCGTGGCCCGCAACTGGCTGTAGCTGGTGAACAGCGCCATGCCGCGCCCCTGCGAGGCGCGGAACAGTTCGGTCAGCGCGCGCTCCACATACTGCTGGTAGCTGGGCTGGTTGGGTTCCGGCATATCGCTCACCAGGTACAGCAGCGTGGAACGCGGATAGTCGAACGGCGAACCGACCGCCAGCGTCATGGCGTTGGCCGCATCGAGGCGCTCCTGGATGTGGTCGAACGAAGGCTGGTTGCGCGTGGCCGGCGTGGCCGTGCGCAGCGTGGCCGATGTCAGCACCACCGATTTCTTGGCGCTCCAGATGAACTGGCGCATCAGGCGGCCCACGTGCAGCGGCGCGGCGTTGAGCGTCACGCGCTGCGCCGACTGGCCTCCTCTGCGATTGGCGCCGTTGCGCTCCAGGCGCTCCGCCGACATCTCCACCCAGTAGATGCTCTGGTCGCTGGGTTTGCTGATGATGGCGTTCATCTGTTCGATGGCTTCGTCGAGGAAGCGCCGCGCGCCCACGACGCGCCCCAGCAGCATGTCCAGGCTGTCGCCGCCCTCGCCGCCGCTGACATCGCCGCCGGCGTCGGCCAGTTCGTTCATGCCCAGGCTGAGGTTGTGCAGGTTGCGCGACAGCGCGTTCAATTCGTTCAGCAGTTTGTCGAAGATCAGTTCCACGCGCGTCCAGCCCGGTTCGCCGCGGAACGAGCGCGTGACGCGGATGCGCTGCGAGTACTCGCGCGATTCATTGCTGGCGCGGTCGGACAGAAACTCCAGCAGCTCGTCGAAGAACGCCACCCCTTCGCTGGCTGCGCGCCCCACGACGTCGGCGGCCTGGCTGGTGAGGTTTTCCAGCGCGGCCCCCTGCGCCACGGGCAGCCGGTTGTGCGCATAGTTGCTGATCTCCACCAGCAGCCCGCTGGAGCGCCGGCCGCCTGTGCTGATCAACTCGCTCAACTGGCGCAGCAGTTCATCGCGGTCGATCTTATACGCCAGCGAGTCCGTCGCGGCGCTCTCCAGGTGGTGGCCTTCGTCGATGACGAGATAGCGGTACTCCGGCAGCGCGCGGTTCTCCACCGCGATATCGGCCAGCAGCAGCGCGTGATTGACGATGACGACGTGCGCGCTCTCCGCCATACGGCGCGCCTGGTTGAAGTAGCAGTCCGTGGCGCTGCACGTGTTGAGGTTGCAGGCGGGGTTCTGCGCCGAAAGATGCGCGAACGCCGCGCGCTCGCCGGGCGCGGGGATGAACAGCTCGTCGGCGTCGCCGGTCAGTGTGTTGGGCAGCCAGATCAGAATTTTAGTGAGCAGGCGCACTTCGTCCTGCGTCTTCGGGCCGGCGCGGCGCAGGTCGCCCAGGCGCTGCGGGCACAGGTAGCGGCCCTTGCCTTTCATCACCGCGGCGCGCGCATCGCTCAATCCCAGCGCCTCGATGACCGCCGGCACATCCTTCTCCGCCAGTTGCTCCTGCAGGTTGATGGTGTTGGTGCTGACCACCACGCGCTCGCCATTCTGCTGCGCCCACAGGATCGACGGGATGAGATAGGCCAGGCTCTTGCCGGTGCCGGTGCCCGCTTCGATGAGCGCATGCCCCGATTCGTTGAAGGCCGTGGCGACCGTGCGCAGCATCTCGGCCTGCTGCGGGCGCATCTCGTAGCCCTCGAACCGGCGTGCGAACGGGCCGTCGGCATTCAGCAGGCGCGCCACCGTGTCGATGTCGAGCGGGGTGGGCGTGTCGACCGGCCTGAGCGGGCGCGCTTCGGCGCGCGCCTTCAAGGCGGCTCGCCGCGCGATGGCGCTCTGCCCGGTCCTGCTGCGCTTGAGCTTCGCCGACAGGTTGGTGGTGAACACGCCGCGCGCCTGCGTCTCCAGCGCGTCCTGCCAGAAATCGGCCAGCGGCCAGCCGCTGCGTTTAGCGTGGTTCGTAATCTCTTCCAGCACGTCGCGCGGCAGTTCCACGGCGCGCTCGAAGAGTTTCAGATAAAGCTGGTAGGTGGTATAGGCGTCGTTCAGGGCGCGGTGCGAGTCGGTCAACTCGATGCCGAGTTCGTTAGCCAGCGCCTTGAGGGAGTATTGCCCGGCGTGCGGGATCAGGATGCCGGCCAGTTCGAAGGTGTCGATGGTGGGGTTGGCGGCCAGCATGCGCTGGCGGCGCATGAAGCTCACGTCGAACATGACGTTGTGGCCCACGACCGGCAGGTTGCCGATCACCCGCTGAGCCTCGCCCAGGGCGCGGTGCAGCGGGATGCCGCTCTCGCGCACCATGTCGTTGCTGATGCCGGTCAGTTCCTCGATTTTCGGCGGAATCTCGCGGCCGGGGTTGATCAGGCTGCTCCAGTCCTCGACGATCTCATCGCCCCTGAAGCGCACGATGCCGATTTCGATGATGGCGTCGCGGTCGGGGTCCAGTCCGGTGGTTTCAAGATCGAGTGAGACAAAGGTACGCATTGCGGGTTTGATTTTACATCGGCGCTTGCGGCACCCCCCGCGTTGCCCTGAGCCGGAACGCCAGTGTGGGGTTAGCTGCAAACGAAGACAAGTCGCCAGCTCACCAGGAGAATCGCGCATGACGCAGCAGGCTGCAATCACCCGCAGCGCAGGCGGCCGGGATGCGCTGGACCTGACGGGGTTGCGGCGCCTCCGCAATGGCGAAGCGAGGGCAGTCTTGTCCAGCAGCCACACATTCGGCGATGCCAGCCTGGTTATGCTTGATCAGTCACATCGCGAGACCTTGACTGGATAGCGCCAGCGCCAGCCAGCGCGGATGAGGCTGCCCGGCTGGCGCAGCGGCAAGCTGTTCATACTCCTGCGGCTGCGGCGCATCCACAAAGGCGCAGGTTCGGTAGGCCTGCGCCAGGCGTGTCGTCAGCCAGAACGGCGGGCGACCGTACAGAAGCAGGCGCTTCTCGGGCGGCAGATAGGGCGGCCGTATGCGGGCGATGTCCTCGTAATCCAGATAATAAGCGTCGATGTGAGTGGTCAGTGTCGTGAATCCGAGCGGCCCGGCGGCGACCCGAAAAGTAACCGGCCCGTCGGGAACTGCTTCAACTGCGGATGCAATCGCCATGGATGGCGGATTCACCCAGCCCAGCCGCACATCAAACTGCCAGGCGATATCGCGCCGGCGCGCCACGGCGGCATACAGCCAGACCGGCGCGCGGCCATACAGCGCCAGGCTCCCTTCGCGGGGCAGCCACTTCAGCACGGCAGGGATATCCTCGCGGGCGAAGCGGTCATTGCCGTGCAGTTGATACGCAATCTGCTCCAGGTTGACCGGCTGAACGGCGCATCCGGCGGGTTGCGCGCTGAACGGGGCCTGCGCCAGGCATGTCGCATAGCGCTGCTCCGGAGATGCCTGAAACAAATCCACCAGATGGTCCACCAGCGCATCGAAGACTGCGCCTGCCGTGTTGCCGCCGCGCTTCGGACCGGCCTGCGTGCCGCGGATGACCGGCGCGACAGCCTCAAGATAATCGGCGCCGTTCAGATCCGAGTGCAGATCGGCGATCAGCCGCAGGCCGTGCGCTTCGATGCGCGCCAGCCACTCGGCGCGCTCGTCGTCGGTGCGGGTCAACAGGATCGCACCGGTGCACTGGTCGAAGATGGCTTCCTGCGCCGGCGTGGGCCGCCCGCCCACATCCACCAGCATGGGCAGCGGCCGGTTGGCCAGATCGCGCACCGTCACATCGACCCAATGCGGCGTCCAGCGGCCCTTGAAGCGGATGTCCTGCACGATTTCGGGATCGGCCTGCTGCGCCCAGTCGCCTTCGCCGTCGGGTGCGGCGCGCAGCAGGTACAGCGCGCGCTTGCGCAATTTCAGCGCCTGTGCGAGACTATAGGCCATTGCCGATTTGCCAGCGTGCGGGGGACCGCCGATTAGAACCGCAGGATGTAAATTCATCTTCCGTCCTGTGTAATGGGATAGCGTTGTTGACATTGTTAATGCTGACATGCCGTCTGTCAACCACTCGGAACGGGTATTAGTCGCCACCCTGGGCGGCAAACCGCAGATTGTGACCTTCGCGCTCGATTATCTGCTG
>JAKALH010000155.1 GCA_021813225.1 Chloroflexota bacterium | reverse complement strand
CGACCTTGCCAGGTGCAAGTTCCGCGCTGAGACCGAGTGGATCAATGGTGGGCACTCACGGACGACGATTCAGGGTTTCTACGCGGCTGGACAGGAGGATGCCTCCCGTACTCAGCCCTATATCCTAGATGGGGATGAGCCGCCCGTTCTGCTGGGTGAAAATCACGGTCCCAACGCGGTCGAGGCCGTACTTCACGCACTGGCCTCCTGCCTGGCGGTGGGCTTCATCTACAACGCAGCAGCGATAGGAATCCATGTGGAGAGCCTGACCTTCAAGTTGGAAGGCGATCTCGATCTGCACGCCTTCCTCGGCCTATCGGAGAAGACTCGCCCTGGTTATGAGAACATTAAGCTGGTTTATCGCGTCAAGTGCGATGCCCCGCGCGAGAAGGTTATCGAGCTGTGCAACCACGTCCAGAAGACTTCGCCGGTACTTGACGTCATCCGCAATCCGGTGCCTGTCACTGTCGCTCTTGAATCCTAGAGCCACATCGGGTTACTACAAACGCCTTCTAGTAGCCGACGATAAGCGGCAGTTCTTGAACAACTGTTGGCGAAGCCACATCGAAGGATTAAAAGAAAACTGGGATGTGGCTTCCGTCCCAGTTTCCCCTCACTTCATACCATTTTCCTACGAAGCCTTAACGAATTACTGACCACAAACAGCGAACTGAATGCCATGGCGCCCGCGGCGAGAATCGGGCCAAACTGCGCAAACAGCCCCAATGCGGCAACGGGTATCAGGATAACATTGTAGAAGAATGCCCAGAACAGATTCTGGCGGATACCGTTCACAGTCAGCCGCGACAGGCGGATTGCCCTGGCGACGCTGCGCAGGTCACCGTTGATGATCGTGACGTCGGCGGCTTCGATAGCCACATCGGTGCCGGTGCCGATAGCGATCCCGACGTCAGCCTGCGCAAGGGCAGGGGCGTCATTCACACCGTCGCCAACCATCGCGACCACCTCTTTCTGCTTCTGCAGGTCGGCCACTTTGGACGATTTGTCGCCGGGCAATACATCGGCAATGACTTCGTCATTGCCTGACAGACCCGCCTGGGCTGCGATAGCCTGCGCCGAACGGGCGTTATCGCCCGTCAGCATGACGACGCGCGCGCCCTGCTTTCGCAGGTTGGCAATACCGTCTGCCGAGCCATCCTTGATCGTGTCGGAAAGCCCGATCAGTCCGGCGGGCCGATTGTCGATCCCGACAAACATCAGCGTCTTCCCATCGGCGCGCAGGGCTTCCGCGCGATCCACCATCGGCGACAGGTCGATGCCCTGCATCTCCATGAGCCGCTCATTGCCGACGGTGATCTGATGATTATCGATGTATGCCGTGATGCCTTTGCCCGGTATCGCCAGGAACTTCTGCACCGGCGAAAGTGCCAGGCCTTGCGCGTCAGCCGCCTGGACTATGGCCTGTCCCAGCGGATGTTCGCTGCCTTTTTCGGCGCTGGCGACCCGTTGCAGCATCGATTGACCCGTGGTTAGCGCCTCCGCTGCAGCGCCGGCGGTCTGCATGGCCGGCTCCGCAATAGGCAGGCTCAGTTCTATCACGTCGGTAACCTGCGGTTTGCCCTGCGTGATCGTCCCGGTCTTGTCCAGCACGGCCACCGTCACCACAGAAGCGCGCTCCAGCGCGGCGCTGTTCTTAAACAGGATGCCGTTCTCGGCACCTTTCCCCATCCCGACCATGATGGCAGTCGGCGTCGCCAGGCCCAGTGCGCACGGGCAGGCGATGACCAGCACGGCCACGGCGTTGATCATCGACTGCTCGAAGTTGCCGCTGGCAACCAGCCAGCCCAGGAAAGTCACCAGCGCGACAAGCAGCACTGCCGGCACAAATACTGCCGATACTTTGTCGGCCAGAGCCTGTATGGGGGCTTTACTGCCCTGTGCCTGCTCGACCAGCCGGATGATCTGCGCCAGCGCGGTATCCTTGCCGATTCGCGCCGTCTCGTAACGCAGAAGACCTTCCTTGTTCACAGTGCCGCCGACTACCGCGTCGCCTGGCTTTTTGTCTACAGGCAGGCTCTCGCCGGTGATCATGCTCTCGTCCACAGCGGAGCGACCCTCGATGACGATGCCATCGACGGCGATGCGCTCGCCGGGTCGCGCCAGGATCACATCGCCGACGTTGATCTGGTCAATTGGCACGTCGCTTTCGTTGCCGTCCCGCATGACGCGCGCCGTCTTGGGCCGCAGATTGATCAGCCGCTTAATCGCTTCGCTGGTGCGCCCTTTAGCCTTGGCTTCCAGATACTTCCCGACGCTGATCAGTGCGAGTATGATCGCAGCCGTCTCGAAATAAACATGGCCGCTTAACAACCCCAGCAGAACGACGGCGGAATATAGAAAAGCCACCGATGAACCCAGTGCCACCAGCACATCCATGTTGGCAGCGCCGTTGCGCAGCGACTTATACCCATGAACGTAGTAGGGATATCCGACATACAGTTGCACTGGCAACGCCAGCGCGAACAGCACCCAGTTGATGGTGCTGTTAACCGGTCCCGTGTGCAGCGCCATGCTGTCGAGGCCCAGCAGCGGTCCCAGCAGGCCGAAGTCGCGGCTCATGCTGAGTATGAAGGCCGGGATGGCGAAGACGAAGCCCACGATGACGCGGCGGCGCCGCATGACGATCTCCGCTTCGCGCGCCTGCTGCTCCACATCGCCTTCGCCGGCCTGAGCCGTTGCCGCGTTCGCAGTGGGGACATCGTAACCTGCTTTACGTATCGCGGTCACCATATCGGCGATGCCAATGGCGCCGGGGACGTAGTCTACCGAAGCGCGCTCGCTGGCATAGTTGACGGAGCTGACGGCGACGCCGGGCAGCTTGCGCAGGGTGCGCTCGATGGTATTGGCGCAGTTGGCGCATGTCATACCCAGCAGGGGTATCTCGGCATGCGCCATCGTGACATCGTAACCGGCCTGGCGCACACGTTCGACCAGTTGTGCCGGCGTGACCTGGGCCGGGTCATATTGCACCTGGGCGTGCTCGCTGGCGAAGTTGACCGCAGCGGCGCTGACTCCACCCGTTTTCTTCAACGAGCGTTCGATGGTATTAGCGCAATTGACACAGGTCATCCCCGTTACAGGCAACTCGATGGTACTTAAATCTTCGACAGGCATAACATTCGTCTTCCGTAAATGATGATGGGCACCTTCAGGCGCCCATCGACCAGCGCATAAATCGCTGCGCCGCATTGCTCGCGCAGCGATTTATGCGCTATTTTATTGGCGGAGCGTCGCGCTCACTCAGGCGGCCGACTCTTCGGGTGCGTAGTCGATCTCGATCAGCTTAGCCTTGACGGCGTCCCAGGTCACGCCGCCTTCCCACGTCACGGTAACCATCTTGGTCGGCAGATCAGCTTTAACTGACTTCACCCCCGGCACCTGGGCGACCTCTGTCTGGATTGTCCGCACACAACCATTGCAACCAATATTCGGCACTTTGAACGTCTTGCTTTCCATAGGTTCACGACTCCATATATCTGTATCTCCCTGTACCCCCTCCCATGGGGGTAGGGCGCCAGTAGTATATCACCGCTTGAGCCGAACTATAATCCCAAAGCACAACTCCGGCTATTAACGAGTTAACGATGACCGAAACAAACATCCCATTAGCGAAAGTGGCGATAGTGACCGGCGCGGGTCAGGGAATCGGCAAGGCCGTTGCGACCCATCTGGCAGAAGACGGCTATGCGGTAGTGATTGCCGATATTCGCGAGAATGTGGCGCGACAAGCTGCGGATGAACTGGCCGCGCGTGGCTATCGTGTGGCGATCGCACAGACTGATGTTTCCGACCCGCAGTCGTGCAGCCGTATGGTTGAGAGTGCGGTCCTGGCATTCGGACGTGTCGACGCGCTGGTGAACAGTGCGGGCATCAGCAAACCTGGTCCTTCGCTGGACGTAACGCCCGCAGACTGGCAGCGCATGATGAATATCCAGTTGAACGGCACCTTTTATTGCTGCCAGGCAGCCGGGCGACAGATGGTGCAGCAGGGCGGGGGCGGTTGCATCGTGAACATTACGTCGGTTACCGCACAGGCTGCTTTCCCGCAACGGGCATCCTATTGCACCGCCAAAGCGGGCGTCGACATGCTGACCAAAGTGCTGGCGATTGAATGGGCGCAGTATAAAATCCGGGTCAACGCCGTCGGACCGTCGCATACCGAAACCGACATGACGCGCACGCTGGCTGCGCAGGGACTCTACGATATCGCCACGGTCAGCAAACGCATCCCCATGGGTCGACTGGCTTCCGTTGACGACATCGCCAATGGCGTCTCGTTCCTGTGTTCGGAGAAGGCGGGGTTCATTACCGGGCAGGCGCTATACATCGATGGCGGCTACCTGGCTTACGGTTATTTTTAGCCGGGCAGACGCAGCGTTGGCCCGATGGATTCCGGTGCATGGGCTTGCGTACGGTTACGCGGTGTTTGCTGTGGCGTAAAGAAGCGGGCATGGCGGTGTCAATATGCGATTTGCGGATAAGGTGGTGTTAGTGACCGGCGGCGCCAAAGGGATAGGCCGCGCTGCTGCCGAGGCATTCAGCAGGGAAGGGGCGTCCGTCGTCGTGGCTGACATTGACGACGCCGAAGGTCAGAATGTTACCGCAGCGCTGCCGCGTGCCCTGTTCGTGCATACCGACGTCGCGCGCATTGCAGACGCGGAACGGGCGGTGCGACAGGCGGTGGCTGTTTTCGGCGGGCTTGACGTTCTGTTCAGCAACGCCGGGATTCAGGTCTACAGCCGGATTGAGGATGTGACCGAAGAGCACGTCGAGCGTGCGATGGGTATCAACTTCCGCGGCCATGTCTGGATGTGCAAATATGCCGTGCCGCAGATGCGCGCGCGCGGCGGCGGGGCGATTGTGTGCACTTCGTCGATTCAGGCGCTGGCAACGCAAATGACCGTGCCGATCTACGCGGCCAGCAAGGCCGCCACACTTGCCCTGGTCAAAGGCATGGCAATGGATTACGCCGCGGAGAACATCCGCGTCAATGCCATTCTGCCCGCATCCGTCGATACACCGATGCTGCGCAACGCGGCGAAGGCCATTGCGCCCGCAGGCGCCGACGACCTGATCGCGCAGTGGGGGCGCATGCACCCGATCGGGCGCATCATCTCAGCGGACGACGTCGCGCGGCTGGTTCTGTTCCTCTGCAGCAGTGATGCGGCAGCGATTACCGGCGGGGAGTATGTCATCGACGGCGGCCTGCTGGCACGTCTCCCGCTGGTCATGCCCGACTGACCCTTAACGAAACAGATTGAACTTCAGGCAAGCGAGGATCGCACAATGGATACACCTGTTTATAGTGAGTGGATGAAACAACCCCTGATCTGGACGGAGCGTATCCGATCGCGCGCCCTGGTCTGGACGCCCGATGCGCACTGGTTTATCAACGACCCGCTGGGGCCGCTGCCTCATGCGCACGATGACGCTACGGAGATCATCTATATCGCCGCCGGGCAGATGGACATTCAGGTGGGCGAGAGCCGACAGCGGGTGGCTGCCGGCGACCTGCTCTTCATGCCGCCGGACCGTTATCACAACTACTGGCTGGTTGGCAATGAGACGGCGTGCATGTACGTGCTGGTCGTGCCCAATCATAAGCAGGCGCGCTGGCGCTATAAGGACTTCAAACCCGGTGCGTTTGAAGGACATGCACCGATGGTGAACGTATTTTCGGGACAGGATCTGCCGTCGGATAAACGCATTACGGCTCGGGTGCGGGAACTGGCGCCAGGCGCTGCCAGCGGCGAAAGCGTTGAAAGCCTGCGCGAGAAGATGATCTATGTGCTTGCAGGCGAGGCGGATATTCAGATCGAACGGATGTCGGGCCGGTTCAGCCCGAATGATTACCAGCATATACCGGCTAACCACCGCCACCAGATCACGAACTGCGGCATTGAGCCTCTGCGTTACCTGGAGTTTGTGTGTTTTGATCCCACCGCACCGCCTGCTGTGACGCCTGAAGATGTTCATCTCTTGCGTGAACGCGGCGAATAGTGCAGGCCGTCAATCTCCCGCCTGTCTACCGCCATCGAGAGAGTTGCGGTTGTACCCAGGTTACTGTATGGATCAACAGATTGCCGATTCACGAATCGTATCGGGCGAGCGGGCTGAACCCTGGCTTGGAGCAGTCGATTCCGCAGCGTTTTCAACGGCATATGATGAAGCTGCCTGGTTACCGGTCGTCAACAGCCTGCTGATAGCCCGCCATGGACGATTGATTGGTGAAAGGTATTTTAATGGTCAGGACGCTATGACGGCGCTCAATGTTCACTCGGTGGCGAAGAGCGTACTTGCCGTGGTTGTGGGGATCGTGGCCGAGAAAGGATATATCGACAGCCTTGACACTCCCATCCAGCACTGGCTGCCAGAGTACTTCGGCACACACACAGATGCTCGCAAGCGGACAATCGCGCTGCGCCACCTGCTGACCATGACCTCGGGACTTGGCTGGATTGAGAATGAGGCGAACAATGCGATGTGGCGCCGCAGCGATGACTGGATTGCCTATGCCCTGAAACTTCCGCTGGTGTCGCTCCCCGGGCGCCAGTTCAACTACAACACATCGCTGACACATCTGCTGTCGGTGATCCTGAGCCGCACCACCGGACTGAGCACGCGCGAGTTCGCGCAGCGCTATCTATTCGGGCTCTCCCGACTTTGACGGGAAACGATTCATAACGACACAGCCTCAGGCATATCGAAAGCGACCATGACATGCAGCCGAAAGGATGCAAACAGGTGATATCCAAAAGCAC
>JAKALH010000154.1 GCA_021813225.1 Chloroflexota bacterium | reverse complement strand
GTACATGAGGGTGAAGGATGGGATATCGGTCAAGTAGACCTTGACCAACTGTGTGTAGTCTGTCTTTAGTATGGCGGCATCGGTTTCGGTGGGGATCGCCTGGATCAGTTTATCGGCATCGGGATTCTTATAACCGCCCCAGTTGCCGTTCCAGTTGCTGGCCAGACCGATGAATTCAGAACTCATGAGGTGGCGAATGCGGCCCCAAGGCTCCGTCGGACCCGCGCCATCGCTCCACATCATGAAGATGTCATAGCCAGCGGGAAGAGGCGCATCCGATTTGGTGACGACGGTCTGGTAAACGGCCCATTCAGGGTAATTGGTCGTGATGTCAATCCCGATCGCTTTACCGGCAGCCGCAACCACCTCAATCGCGGCCTGCCAGTCGGACCAGCCATTAGGGCAGGTGGCCACATAGTGCAGGGTCTTACCGTTGTACTGGCGCAAGCCATCCGGGCCGGGCTTAATCCCGGCATCGTCCAGGAGTTTCTTGGCGCCTGCAATGTCTTTACCAGTCCACTGAAGAGCCTTGACAGCATTATGATCGTACATGGCCTGCTCGCTGGGGGTCGGGTTCATGAGCGAGCGCGGAACCTGTTCAAAGGTTGCCGATTGATTGGTCATGGCGTTGGCAATGATCGTGTCATAGTCCACTGCTATGGCGATGGCCTTGCGGACAGCGAGCTGATCCAGGCCCGGGGACTTCAGATTGTAGAAGGCGGTCGGGAGGCTTGCGCCAATGCCATACGGAGGATCGGGGAGGTAGGTGGAAATGGGCAGCTTCTGCTTGAGCCACAGGTCCTGAACATTGGAGATGAACTCCTGGCTGACGTCCACCTCACCGGCCTGCAAAGCAATGGTGCCAGCGGCGTTATCCTTAAAGATCGTATGCGCCAGGTACTTTGGCACAGGCAGCTTGCCAAACATGGAAGCATCCTTGCCCCAATAGTTGTCATCCCGAACCAGGACAACTTTCGTATCATCCGCGTAGAATTTATGATAGGGACCGGAATAAACGACGTCTTCAGCGGGATCCGCTTTAAACTTGGTGGCATCGCCAGCGCGCGCTTGCAGTTTCTGTGTCCAGGCTTTCTGGATCACATAGTTGGTGCTCAGGTAAGCGGCAATGATCAGAGGGTTGACGGCTTTGCCATTCTTATCCAGTTTGGCCTTAACAACAACTGTCTGCGGATCCTTGGCGACGATGGTGTCGATGTAATCCTTGTTGCCGGTGCCGGCCGAGGTCTGGTACTGAAGATTGGAAGCCCAGGTGTAGGCCACATCATCGGCGGTGACCGGGGTGCCATCGCTCCACTTGGCGGCTTTCTTGATCTTGAAGGTAACCTCCGTATGCGCATTATTCCACGTGAAAGGGCCATCCGCCAGCAGAGGATACTGCTTGCCGTCAAGCATGTCGTACAAGTATGGGGTTTCAAACATGGTGACGCGGGAGCTGTCAGCCTGGGAAATCGCCATGGCATTATTCATGTCAGAGGAGTACGGATTCCAGCCTTTGATTGGACCCCACTGCTGGCCATTGAAGTACATGGTTTCTTTGCGGGGCAGAGACTTGACAACAGAAGCTGCATCGGCGGGCGCAGTTGTTGCAGTAGGCTGGGCCGCCGGCGCAGTAGTCGCGGTGGGCTGGGCCGCCGGCGCAGTAGTCGCGGTGGGCTGGGCCGCCGGCGCAGTAGTCGCGGTGGGCTGGGCCGCTGCCGGGGCGGTAGCGGGGGCTGCGGCTGGTGCACAGGCCGCCAAGGCTGCTGCACCCATTGTCAGGGCAAGACCCTGAAGAAAAACACGACGACTCGTTCGCTTTCTCATTTTATCTCACTCCTTTAATTGAATCGGTTGGGAAAAGGGATGTGGAACACGGGCATTCCCTTCTGGCCGCATACGTTAAGGGCGGCGCTGTCAGTGCTAACATTGATATAGCATATCAACTGACAGCAGTAATGACAATCGGGTATTTGTAGGATAGTCATAAAAAATAGATGAAATTTTGCCCAAAACCTTGGATTGCAATCCTCCTAAAAGTTACCCAACAGCTTATAATAGACTTTGTTGGGTAACTCTTGAGTTGTGCTGATGATGCCGAGATGCACAAATACAGCCATCCTGTTGTCAGTGAACATGAATTGCAGTACGCCGGTAGATGCATTCCTGTCGGTTCAGGCGATTGGATGGGCTGGCTGGCCGAAAACAAAACCTTTTGTTACAGCGACCATAAAGGGCATTTCACGGCGCAGTGTGAGACACGGCGCGGAAAACGTTACTGGTACGCTTACCGACGCCAGAGTGGAAGACTCGCCAAAGTTTACCTGGGCAAATCCGAAGAGCTGACGCCGGACCGGCTCAAAGAAGCCTGCTTGATGCTTTCAGGCGCCAAACCCGAGCTGCCGCCCTCCCACCCTGCCACCCCGGTCTTCCCCGGCGTCGTGAACCGCTTCGATACCAACCTCCTTTCCATCAGCAAAATCAACGGGCCTGTGCCCTCGCCGCATCTGGTTCCGCGCCCCCACCTGACCAACCAGATCAAAACGCCGGTCACACTGGTTTACGCACCTAGCGGTTTTGGTAAAAGCACACTCCTGAACGAGTGGAAACAAAACTGCAATTTCCCGGTCGCCTGGCTTTCGCTGGATGAACAGGATAACCGGCCATTGCGATTCTGGAATTCGGTCGTGCTCTCCCTGCAGACCATTGTCCCCGGGTTTGGCAGTAAAGCGCTCATCTATCTAAATGCGCCCAGTATGTATCGCCTCTCTGAAGCGGTGACTCTTCTGCTGAACGAACTGGCTCAGGCGACGGCCGCTCTGCCCGCCTTGGGATTAGTCATTGATGATGTTCACCATATCAATAACTCTGAGATTCTCGATACCTTGCAAGCCAGCATTGATCACCTGCCCTCCGGGATCCGCCTGATCCTTGCGGGCAGAACCAGACTCCCGCTCGCATACGGACATTTGCGCTCGCAAGGCTTGATCACCGAACTGGAGGCGAAAGACCTGCGCTTCACCCAGGATGAAGCTGTGCATTATATTAAGCAATACACCCAAAATGCTCCCCTCTCTACCGAAGACATTGCCAAACTGGCAAAACATACAGAGGGCTGGGCGGCCGGCCTGACTCTATCCGTCCTGGCCATGAGCCGGCAGGAGGATCAACGCCGGTTTATAGATACGTTCAGCGGGGCGCATATCTATATGCGGGATTACTTCCTGGAGACGGTGCTGCAGCGGACATCCCCCCAGGTGCAGTATTTCCTGCTGAGGACCGCCATCCTCAAGCACCTCACCGGCAGCCTGTGCGATGCTTTGACCGGCTGGCACAATGGCGAAGAAATTCTCGCGCAGATCTGGCAAAATAACCTGTTTGTCGAGAAGCTCGAGCAGCAGGGCTGGTATCGCTATCACGACCTTTTCGCTGAAATGCTGTCCAGCCAGCTCCAGACCCGCTACCCGCAAGAGGTCGCCCGGCTGCACCGGCGAGCGGCGCAGTGGTATCGCGAACACTACGCCTTAGGCGAAGCCGTGAACCACCTGCTGGCCATCGAGGCCTGGGAAGAGGCCTCCGGATTGATTGAAGAAGTGGCCCTGCGCGAGTTGGAACAGAACGGCGAAGATTCCCGCCTCCTTCGCTGGCTCGAGAATCTGCCCGAGAGCGTCGTCCAGAGGCACAAGACCCTGCTTTCCCTGTACCTGAGCCTGGCCAGTTCGGCTCTTTCGAGGAAACAAATCGAGCGATTTATCGGCACCATCGAAATCAACCTGTCTCATAGTCCCGCAGCACAGCTTTCCAACGCGGAACGGGAGGTGCTGGAGGAAATCCAGCAGCTTCGGCAAGCCTGGGTACAAGGTGGAAACCATCTTCCCATCTTCACCAACCGGTCGCCGGATGATGACCGCTGGTCCCTGTACCAGGATTTCCAGAATCTGTATTTTACTTACCCGTCTTTTTCAGTAGAGATGGCTCAAGGCTTGCCCATATTGCTGGAGCGGGCGCGAAAAACGCATAACCTGTTCATGATCCTGATGGCTGGGGGAGCTTTCACCCACTCTTTATACCTGGAAGGCCAGATTCGTTACGCTGAACGGATCGCGCGGCAGGTACTCCATGATGCAACAAATATGCGTGGCTCGCTGCCCGAACCCGCCAGCATCAGCCTGGCAACCCTGAGCCTGGTGCACCTGACCCGAAATGAGATCGATCTGGCCCAGAAGTACCTGGATCAGGCTGGTGAAGTGGACCCCAATCCCACCAGTACCAATATGCCCATCCTGCTCGCCATTTTGCGCTCGAAAATACAGGTTTTATCAGGGAACTTTGACGCAGCGTCCAATTCACTGCTGATGGCGCGCGAATTTCAGAACCGGCACCCCGCCAATAGCTGGACAGAGCAGGATCTTCTGGCTTATACCGCGCGCGTAGCCCTGCGAAAAGGCGAACTGAGCGTCGCCCAGGACCTTTTGGATGGTTCTGTTCAATCCCCTGCGCACCCCCTGTCCCAACTGGTGCAGGCTGAAATCTATTGCGGTATGAAAAAACCCGAGGCGGCCGAAACGATCCTGAAACGGCTGCTGGCCGAAAACCCGCATGGTCGGCATTACGAGCCTTTGTTTGACGCGCGCATTCTCCTTTCGCAGGCATTGTTCCAGCAGCGTCAATTTCACCAGGCTGTCCAGACGATCGCAGAGTTCGCCCGCAAAGCTGCGGTGGAGCGGATCCTGCTGCCGTTTCTGGAACGGGGCGCCGATATTTCCGTGTTGCTGGAACTGGTCTTGGCAACCGAAACCCTTAGCGGAGAGGGGAGAGCCTTCATCCATGATATCCTGGAGATGCTGCCCGCCACTAACGAGAAGATGAGGATGGACGAGTTGATGATGACGGCTCTTTCCACGGCAGCATCAATCAGCCCGCGCCAGCAGGAGATCCTGCAGTTAATCAGTGAAGGGTACTCGTTCCGCGAGGTGGCGGTCAAGCTGTGCATCACGGAGAGCACGGTGAAAACTCACCTGAGCAACATTTACCAGAAACTGGGCGCGCGCAGCCGCACCCAGGCGATCAATCGAGCCAAGGAACTGGACCTTATTCACGTTTCACCTGCTCGACTGTCCTGGTTTCATGTAGCGCCGGAAAACAGTTAGAGGATGCGGCCCGGTGATCGAGAAGGGCGTCATATTGCCCTGGTCATGGGGCAGTATAACCCTATTTCACCCCGCCTTCGCCGCCGCCAGCAGCGCCGCCGCCGGGCTGGATTTGTAGTGCTCGTCCAGCGGGTAGCACCCCGACACCAGCCCGCTGCGCGGGGCGGTTGTGCAGTCGCTGAATGTGCGGCACAGGCGCTTGCGCTGCAGCGGCCGCCCGGCCAGCACGTCAGCGGGCATCTCCGGGCAGGCCAGAATCATGCGCCCTAACCCTATGAAGTCCGCCATGCCGGTGCGCACCACATACTGCGCCACGTTGGGCAGCCACTCCTGCAGGTACGAATAGCCGGTGCCGACGACCGCCAGTTCCGGGCGGTGGCGCTTGAGCTGGGCCGTCGCGTTGATCTGCCGCGCCACGCCGACCAGCGGGTCCTCCGGCGGCTGGTAGCCGTCCGAGGGCGGGAACAGCGCCGGCCGCTGCACGTGCGGGTTGTAGTACGGGCTGCCCGCGGTGATGTTCACCAGGCGGATGTTCAGTTCCGCCAGCAGGTCAAGGAAGGCGTACGGCTCGCGCAGGTCGATGCCCAGTCCGGTTCCGTCGCCGCCGAAGGCGTAGCGGTAACCATTGTCAGCGCCTTCCGGCCAGTCCGGCACGCCGGTTCCGTCCGGGCCGGGGCGAAACGGGACGAAGTCGATGGCGCTCAGCCGCACGCCGATGTCCAGTCCGGGAATCTCAGCGTGGATGCCCGCCGTTATCTCGCGCAGGAAGCGCGTGCGGTTCTCGAAACTGCCTCCATAGCGTCCGGGGCGATCCACCGCGCTGAGGAACTCGTGCCCCAGGTAGCCGTGGCAGTGCTTGATGTCCACGAAGTCGAAGCCGGCGCGCTGCGCCAGCCGCGCCGCGGCGATGTAGCCGTCAATCAACCGCGCGATGTCGTCGTCGCTCATCACGGGCTGGTCGGCGGGCAGGTTGAACTTGCGGTCCAGCAGCGGATGGCGGTACAGAATCTGCGGCGCCAGGCGCTTCTTATCGGTCGGGCGGGCGAAACGCCCCGAATGCGTCAACTGCAGGCCGATCAGCAGGTCGTCGCTGCGGCCATGGCTGGCCGTATGCGCCGCCGCCAGCGTCTCGCGCAGCCCGGCAAGGTCGGCCAGCGTCGCTTCGCCGATCATCAACTGATTGGGGTTGGCGCGGCCGTCCGGACGCACGGCCACCGCCTCGCCGCCCCAGATCAGCTTGGCCCCGCTCTGCCCGAAATGCCGCCAGCGCCGCACGGTCAGGTCGCTGGGGCGGCCGTCGGTCGTGCCATCCCAGCCCTCCATCGGCAGCACGGCAAAGCGGTTGCCGATGACGCGCCCGCCGGGCAGGCGATACGGCTGCGCCAGCGGAGCGTCCGGGCCGCTTAGCACCTCCGCATCGAAGGGCAGGTCCGCGCCGATGCCGGCGAGATGCTCGCGGAACGCCTGCGGTGTCTTGAGCGCCGCCACGCGGCGGTAGTTCGTCATGCCTGCTCCTTGCCGTTAATGTGGATATTGCCTGTCACACCGCTGCGGACATTCACAGCCGCTGCAGGCGTTCCACGTGCTCGCCGACGGAATCACCATGGCGGTGTGTCACACCGCTGCGGACATTCACAGCCGCTGCAGGCGTTCCA
>JAKALH010000153.1 GCA_021813225.1 Chloroflexota bacterium | reverse complement strand
CGGAGGACGCCAGATAACGTGATTTCCGCATCCAGCCAGCGCTACCCCGACCCGAACACGATGGTCATCTTCGGCGCGTCGGGCGACCTGACCAATCGCAAGCTGATACCCGCGCTGTACAACCTGGCGGCCGACGGATTTCTGCCCGCAGACTTCGCGGTCATCGGTTTTGCGCGCCGCGCCAAGACCGACGAATCGTACCGCAATGAATTGTACGAAGCGGTAAAGGAGTTCTCCCGCTCCAAACCGATCAACGAAACCGTCTGGCAGGACTTCGCCCAGCGGCTGCATTACGCGCAGAGCGACTACTCCAACCCGGCCGACTACGAGTCGCTCAATGCGCGCCTGCTGGAGATCGACAAGGCTCACGGCACGCAGGGCAACCGGCTGTATTACCTGGCCACCCCGCCGGAAGCCTACCCGACCATCATCGAACACATCGGGTGCAGCTCGCTGTGCAAGGATTGCCAGGGCAGTTGGGCGCGCATCATCGTGGAGAAACCGTTCGGCAATAATCTGAAGTCGGCGCAGGAATTGAATGCGCACACCCACCAGTGGTTCCATGAAGAGCAGATCTACCGCATCGACCACTACCTGGGCAAGGAAACCGTTCAGAACATTCTGGTGTTCCGCTTCTCTAACGGAATCTTCGAACCGATCTGGAATCGTCGCTATGTCGACCACGTGCAGATTACGGTCGCCGAGGACATCGGCGTCGGGAACCGCGGCTCATACTACGACCATGCCGGCGTAGTGCGCGATATCATCCAGAACCACCTGCTGCAGCTCGTGGCGTTGACGGCCATGGAACCGCCGGTGGAATTCTCCCCGGACGATGTGCGCAACGAGAAGGTCAAGGTGATGAAAGCGCTGCGCGTCGATTTCAGCCGCGGCGACGGCACCATCCGCGGCCAGTACGGGCCGGGTAAAACAGGCAGCGTGCTGGTGAAGGGCTACACGCAGGAAGAAGGCGTGCCGCCGGAGTCGACGACCGAGACTTATCTGGCGATGAAGCTGTTCATCGACAACTGGCGCTGGGCCGGCGTGCCGTTCTACGTGCGCAGCGGCAAGCGCCTGCCCAAGCGCGTGACTGAGATCGCCATCGAATTCAAGATGCCGCCGCTGCTGCTGTTCAGCGACAAGATGGGCCAGCAGATTGAGCCGAATACGCTCGCCCTGAATATCCAGCCCGACGAGGGCATCTCGCTGAAGTTCGGCTCAAAGGTGCCCGGCAGCGGCGAGAAAATCCAGCCGGTTATCATGGACTTCAAGTACGGCGAGTCGTTCAGCGTGCCCGCGCCTGACGCCTACGAGCGCCTGTTGCTGGACTGTATGCTGGGCGATTCGACCCTCTTCACGCGCAGCGACGAGGTGGAATCCGCCTGGTCCATCCTGGCCCCTGTGTTGGAAAACTGGGAGCGGGGCAGCGGCTCATTTATCGAACTGTATCGGGCCGGCACCTGGGGCCCGAAGCAGGCCGACGACTTCATTCGCGCCGACGGACGCGAGTGGCGCGTCCTGTAGCGCGGCCGTGGCAGAGCCAACGGTATCCATATCCATCTCGCCGGACTCCATCGCGCTGATGCAGGCGGCGGTGCGGCACATTCTGGCGCTGCACGACGAGTCCATCGCGGCGCGCGGAGTGTTCCACATTGCGCTGAGCGGCGGCAACACGCCCAATGCCATGTTCCGCCGCATGGCGGGGCGCGGGTACGTCGTTCGCTTCAACTGGTCGCGCACCCATCTGTGGTGGAGCGACGAGCGCTACCTGCCGCCCGACAGCCCCGATTGCAATTACAACATGGCTTACGAGGCGCTGATCGGCAGCATCACGATACCGGACGCGAATGTGCACCGCGTGCCGGTCAGCCTGCCTGCCGACCAGACGGCGGCGCAATACGAGGCCGACATCATCAGGTTGGTCGGCCCGGCGAACAACCCGGCAATGCCTGCTTTCGATTGCGTGATGCTCGGCATGGGCGGCGACGGCCATACGGCATCGCTCTTCCCGGGCACGCTGGCGCACATCCCGGCCGACAGGCTTGTGGTTGCGCATTACGTAGAGAAAGTAGCGATGCAGCGCATCACTTTCACCCCCCGCCTGATCAACGCCGCCCGCCATGTTGCATTCCTCGTCAGCGGGAGCGGCAAACGCAATATCCTGCAGCGCGTGCTGCACGGCCCGCACGACCCGGATACACTGCCCTCGCAGATCGTCGCGCCGGTCAACGGCGAATTGACCTGGCTGCTGGACCGCGACGCGGCCGGCCCGGCTGCCTGACTGGTTTTCCGCGCCTGCACATATCCAGCCCGCGAATTGCGGGTTTATCCGGCTGCGGCTACACTCAGTGTTACAGACCATGACAGGAGCATTGAGTATGTTGCAGCACCTTCCTCTCGCCAGGCCGCAGCCGAACGCGGCTGAATTCATCGATATCCTCATGGGCCGCACGCAGAGCGACCGTGTGCCGCTGGTCGAATACCTGGTGGATGAGGTGCTGGCCAGGCCGATTACGGTTGATCTGCTGGGGCGCCAGTGGGCGGAAGAGGGCCGGGATCGCGACTCGCAGATGGCCTGGTTGGATAACTTCATCCAGTTCTGGTATCGCCTGGGTTACGACTTCGTGCGCTTCGAGCGCGGGCTGCCCTTTGTCGAATGGAAGATCGCTGCGCCGGATTCCGCGCCTGGTGCGACCCGGCAGCGCGAGTGGTCGGATGAGCACCGCGGCCCGATCATGTCGTGGGACGACTTCGAAAGATACCCATGGCCGCGGGTCGAGGATTTCGACTTCTTCCCTTTCGAATACATCAACAGTCACCTGCCTGAGGGCATGGGGTTGATCAGTTGCCACGCCGCGGGCGTCTTCGAGCACCTGTCGTTTCTCATGTCGCTGGAAGGGCTGTCGCTGGCGCTGTACGACGCGCCTGACCTGGTGCAGGCTATCGCTGAAAGGGTGGGCGGCTTGCTGGCGCAGTTCTACCGCCACCTGCTCGACCTGGACCATCTGGTCGCGGTGTTTCCCGGCGACGACATGGGCTTCCGCACCGGCACGCTCATCAGGCCGGATGCGTTGCGCCGGTACTGCCTGCCCTGGCACAAGCGATACGCCGAGATGACCCACGCGCGCGGGTTGCCGTATTTTCTGCATTCGTGCGGCAACCTGAGCACGATCATGGAAGACCTGATCGAAGATATCGGCATCGACGGCAAGCACTCCTACGAAGATGCGATCATCCCGGTGCAGGATTTCCAGGCGCGCTACGGCAGCCGCATCGCCGTGTTGGGCGGCATCGATCTGAACATCCTGGCCGCCGGCACGCCGGAAGATGTGCGACGCCAGGTGCGTTTCCTGATGCAGACGTGCGGCTCGCGCGGGCGCTACGCGATCGGGTCGGGTAACTCGATTCCCAGCTATGTGCCGCTGCAGAATTACCTGGCGATGGTCGACGAAGCGCTTGAGTTCAGGCTGTGACTCAACATCCAGCAGTACGGGTCGAAATCTTTACGGGCTGCCATAGATGACGGTCAGCATCGGGCGGCCGGCGGCGTTCCAGTCTCCCTCGCTGGAGCCGGTGAAGTATTTACCGCTGTGCATGGCAGTGTCCGCCTCGTAGATCGCCAGCCGCAGGGGCTGATTGGCCGCGTATGACTGCGCGAGCGCATAGCTGACGTCCCACACGATGGCGGCGCCGGGCCACTGCGGCGGGATGAGTGAATACACATCCACCCAGGCCCGGCTGACGTTCTCAAGCGCCAGTGGCGCGTTGTTCCAGGTCAACGTCGCCGGGTTCCAGTTGTCCCTGACGGTAAACAATTGCACCAGCGACGGCCAGGCCTGTGTGGGGTCGGATCCTCCCCATTCATGCAAGGTTAACGTCGCCGAGACGATGCGTTTGCCCTTAGGGATGGTGTCCAGGGGGAAGTTGATATAAGCTTTTGCAAAGCACGGCCAGTCCGTGACATCGCCCTGATTCTGGATCAGGAAATTGGGCGCACCGGCATAGTTGGCATCGCCCCATTGATTCCATACGAAGTTCGGGTCGCCCGGGCATTGCCTGCTGATGGTGCCGCCTGCACCGATATCGGTCACGACAGCGCCCTGCCACCCGTTCTGGATCGTGATGGTCGTTCTGGTTGAGACGGCCGGCGCGTTGAAGGTTGGCAGCCCGAAGTGTAACTGCCCCCATGACGATGGTCGGTCACGAGTCAGATTCTCCGGCCATAACTTATCGGTGATTGGCGTCCCAGCAGAATCATCGCGATCGTGAAGCTGCACGCCCAGCCCCCAGACCGCACCCTGGGCAGGTGGTGCTGCAAATCCAAGACTGCTGAACGGTATGTGATAAATGAGAGTCCAGCCACGATTGTTCTGATTGTTATTCACGCCACCTACGTATGGGCTTTCCCAGGCGTAGTGTGTCTGTGTTGAAAAAGATACGAGCGATGCGGTCCAGGCAGTTCCATTGCCCTGATATGCCGCTTGCCACTGACTCCGATCGGTCTCCCAGTCAGTCAGTTGCGCATCCAACCGGTAAGATGTCGTTGCCGGCCTGTCACCGGTGTTGCCAGCAGTCTGAATCAGGATGGTCGCTGAATCCCAGGCGGTCAGGTCTGCCGGCGTAGGGTTCGGGTTGTACCATAATCTGCGATCAAAGATCAGCAGCTTGATAAACAACCCGGTGTCGCCATAACCCACACGCACGTCTGCATAGTTGTCCGTTGCATTCACTTTTCCCAGCCAGAATATGCCGGCTTCGTGCTCCAGAATCGTGTTGTTGGCAAAATACGGCGCGTTCACACGGCGTGCCGGTGGCTGGTCGGGCGAATTGGCGATTGACGGCAGGAAAGCCACACCAGTTGGCGCCGCTTGCGGAGCCTGCGGGAACGGCGGCGCGGCAACGACCGGCGTGGCTGCTGTGGGCGCTGCTACAGAGGCGGGCGGAAGCCGATATGTGATGCATGCCGACGCGAGAAGCGCAGTGCACACTGCGCTTAATGTGTGCAGGTAACGGAACATATTGACCTCCCGAAGAGGTGTTCGCAGCATCCGGCAGAGCGAATCACGGCGTGATGACCGTCATCGCGGTGCAACAGGCCGTCTGGCCTGCTTCATCCGGTCAGCGGTCGTCACCGGGTTTTGCCGGGTCGACGAGACCGTTGCGCGCTGCATACGCAATGACCTGCGCGCGGTTCTGGAAGTGCAGCTTGCTCATGATCTCGGCCATATGGTAATTAACGGTGCGCTCGCTGATCGCGAGGGCAGCGGCGATTTCCTTGTAGGAATACCCTTCGGTAACGTAACGCAGCACTTCGGTCTGGCGCGGGCTTAGATCGTTGGCGGTGCGCGCCTCCGCTTCCGGCGGCTCAACCGCTGCCGTGCCCTGTCTGCGGTCGGCGCGCACGAACTCATCCAGGACACGGCTGGCCATTTCGCGCGTCAGGGCGGCTTCGCCGCGGGTGACGCCGAGGATCGACGCCACGAAGGCTTTTGGCCTGATGCCCTTGTCGATATAGCCGGATGCGCCGCTCTTGATCGCGTCGAACAGGTCCTGATCCTTCGTGGATACGGTCAACATGATCACTTTGACGTCCGGGAACTCGGCTTTGATGAGGCGCGTGCCTTCAATGCCGTTGCAGCGCGGCATGTTGATATCCATCAGGACGATATCCGGCTTCAGCGCGCGCACCCGTTCCAGCGCTTCGCGGCCGTCGTTCGCGATCCCGACGACATCCATACCCTCGTTCTCCAGCAGCAGCTTGATTCCCTCGATGAACAAGGTATGGTCGTCAACAAGCAGTATTCTCATGGCACTTATCCACCTGGAATCTTACCTCATCGCATTGCCATAGCGCCGTACGACCGCCGCGCAATTCATGCTCCTCGGCACGCCGGCCGGTTCAGACGGCGATATTTTTCATGGGGATCACCAGCGTGACCCTGGTCCCTTTGCCGGGCGCCGACACGATCTGGAGATGGCCGCCGATTTCCTGGGCGCGTTCAACCATGATGCGCAGGCCGAACCGGCGTTCGCTGGCGCTGGAGATCGTCTCCGGGTCGAATCCGCGGCCGTCATCCTCCACCACCGCCATGAAATTCTCGGCGTCTCTTTTCAGCTCAATCTGCATGAACTGCGCGTCGGCATGCTTGCGCACATTGGCAATCGCTTCCTGCACGATGCGTATCACCTGTGCTTCGGCATCCCACGCCAGTTTCAGGCCGTCCACTTCGGGCGTCGCGTTGAACTCGGTCCGCAGCGGGCTGTCGCGAGTGAGGTCATTGACATAGGCGCGCAGCATGCTGACCAGTCCGGGCGTCCTGGCGTCGGCGGCGGAGCGCACGCTCAAGCTGAGTATCTGATCGCGCAGTTCGGTCTGTGAGTTCTGGGCAACTTCGATGATGCGCTCCAGCAGATTCACGGCGTCATTCGTCCAGCCGCGCGATAAGAAGTGGCGCGCGGTGTAGGTCTGCATGCGCACATAGCTCAATACCTGTCCGATGCTGTCGTGCAGTTCGCGCGCCAGGCGGGTACGTTCTTCCAGGATGGCGACGGCGCGCTGCTGGCGCATCACGTCCTGTTCCAGCCTTTTCTCCTGGCTGACGTCGGTTGAGATGCTCAGGATGCTGGTTTTGCTGTCGTTGATACCGCGCACAGCTGAGAGCGTCGTCAGCGCCGTGATCGGGTTGCCGTTGCGGCGCTGCCAGTTGACTTCCAGGTTGTGCAGAGAGCCGCCGGAGTGCCCCAGACTGGCGAACAGATGGCGGATTTCGTCGCGCTGCTTCTGAGAGACCATCGGTAGCGTCTGGCCGATTGC
>JAKALH010000152.1 GCA_021813225.1 Chloroflexota bacterium | reverse complement strand
GTGGATATTGTGAGCAGCGCCATTGGCATCGAGCAACTGGGCATCGAGCGCATCGTCTCATCAGCGCTGCACCTGGGCGCGGGGATGGTCAGGATGTCGCACGGCCTGTATCCCATACCGGCACCGGCTACGGCGCTTCTGGTAACCGGTGTGCCGGTATACAGCACAGAGGCCAAAGGGGAACTGGTGACGCCGACCGGCGCGGCCATCGTGACGACATTGGCGGAGTCATTCGGACCAATGCCCGCCTTGCGTGTACGGAAGATCGGCTACGGTGCCGGCAGCAAAGACCGTGAGTTTCCCAATGTGCTGCGCGCCTGCCTTGGCGATTCAGTGGAACAGCCGGGAGAACAGCCGAGAGTATCGCGCGACCCGCGCCCGGAGCAGCACCTGGCGCAGCAGACGGAAGCCGGCTACCACACCGGCAAAGCGATTGTCGTCGAGGCCAATATCGACGACATGAATCCGCAGTGGTTCGAAGTGTTATTCGAGAAATTGCTGGCAGCGGGTGCGCTCGATGTGGTCATGCTGCCTGTGCAGATGAAGAAACAACGCCCCGGTGTGATGCTGCAGGTCCTCACTGACCAGTCCGGGCTGGATACGATCCTGGCGATTCTCTTCGCCGAGTCAACCACGATCGGCGCGCGCTCATACGAAGTGACGCGATATATGCTCCGGCGTGCGCTGCATACCGTGCAAACCGTCTATGGAGCGGTACGCGTGAAAGTCGCCAGCCTGGGCGGCGAGGCCGTCAATTGGGCGCCGGAGTACGAAGATTGCCGTGCGCTCGCGATACAGCACGGAATACCCGTAAAGACAGTTTATGCAGCAGCGCTTGGAGCCGCCAGCCAGATAGACGGCTCCGGCGATTGATGCCAGCCGTGCTGGCTATATGAAGCGGTCGCCGACCGTCGAAACCGCATCCTCGCGGTAGTGACACCCCAGATTCCTGCGGTTGTGCAGCGCCGCATTCGCGACGATCAGCGAAACTTCCACAGCGTTGCGCAGGCCGATCAACCCGTCGCTTAATTTGGTCTCGCGGTAGAACGTCTCGATCTCGTTCCACAGGTGGCGCAGTTCGCGGATGGCGCGCGACAATCGGTCGGCATTCCGCACCAGCCCGACGTAATGCCACATGATGTTCTGAATGGTCTGCATGTCGCCCTGGATCAACGCCGGGTCCGGGTCGGCGACCAGGCCGCTCTCGTCCCACGGCGGCACGTCGTCGCGACCGGGCAACGGCTGGCGGCGTTCCGGAGACAGGGATTGTTCGTTGATATGCTGTGCCGCGCGGTATCCCCATACCAGGCCTTCGAGCAGCGAAGTCGACGCCAGGCGGTTAGCGCCGTGCAGACCGGTGCAACTGACTTCACCGACGGCGTACAGGTTATCGATCGTGGAACGCCCCCATTCGTCTACGGAGACGCCGCCGCAGAAGTAGTGCGCCGCCGGCACGACCGGTATCGGCTCATGCGTGATGTCTACACCCGCCTTCATACAGGTGGCATAGATGTTGGGGAAACGCGCCTGGATCGCATCCGGCGACATGTGCGATGCGATGTCGAGCAGCACATGCGAATACCCCTGTGTTTCCATCTGATGATGGATGGCGCGCGCCACAACATCGCGCGGCGCCAGGTCCTTCCACTCGGGCGAGTAATCCGCCATGAACGGACGGCCCTGCGGCGTCAGCAGGATGCCGCCTTCTCCGCGTACAGCCTCACTGATGAGAAATCCCTCGCCGCCGGGCGCCGCCAGTGCCGTCGGGTGGAATTGCACATACTCGGCGTTGATGATGCGCGCACCGGCGCGATGTGCCATCGCCAGGCCATCACCTCGCGAGCCGACCGGGTTGGTGGTGTTGCGATAGATGCGCCCCAACCCGCCAGAAGCCAGAATGGTATGCGCCGCGATGTAGCGGTGTACGGTGCGCTGTTGCCAGTCCAGGACGTAAGCGCCGTGACAGGTGATTGGCCGGTACACATCCAGCGGATCGCGCGAGTGGTGCGGGTACGTGATCAGGTCGGTGGCGGTCGCGTTGTTGACGATCGTGACGTTCGGGCAAGCGCGCAGCGCGGCATGCAGGCCGTTGATGATAGCCTCGCCGGTGCCGTCGCCGACGTGCAGGATGCGCCGGCACGAATGTGCCGCTTCCTGCCCCCAGGCTAGGTTGCCTGCACTGTCGCGGTCGAACTCGATGTGTGCATCGTTCATCAGCACATCATTGACCAGACGCGGTCCTTCTTCGGCAAGCAGGCGCGCGGCCTGGGGCAGGGTGGCACCTGCGCCTGCTGCCAGGATATCGCCCAGCAGCGTATCGACCGAATCGCCGGGTCCGCGGCTGACGATACCGCCCTGTGCATAGCGGCTGTTGGACTCATGCGGGTCTGTGGCGCGTGTGATGACGGTGATCTGACGCTGGCGGTCCCTCGCCAGCCGCAGCGCAGCCGTGGCTCCGGCGATGCCGGAACCGATAATCAGAACATCAGTTTGTATCATGCGTTGACCTGTGGGAAATATGATGTTCAGCCAATGGCGAGCATTCTCTGGACGGAACGGTAGGCTTTGACGCGAATTTCCTCGGGCACTTCGACCACGTAACGGGTCAGTTGCAGCGACTTCAGGGTGTCCTGGAGCGTGATCTCGTTCATGTGCGGGCAGCGCACGCTGCACAGCCGCAGCATCTCTTTGTCGGGATTGGCGGCGGCGATGTTATCGCCCATCGAACACTCGGTGAGCAGCAGGTAGCGCGGCGCGCGGGTCTGTTCGACATAGCGGATCATCGCCGCGGTGCTGCCGGAAAAATCCGCCGCCGCGGTGACCTCCGGGCTGCATTCGGGATGCGCCAGAACCACCACATCGGGATACTGCTCTCGCACGTCGATGATATCCTGCACGGTGTACTTTTCATGCACCTCGCAGCGCCCCCGCCAGCCGATCATTTCCCCGCGCAATGGCGTAATGTCCAGTTCCGTATCGGGCTGAGCGGGCGGCGTCAGCGAAGGGAAGATGATATGCCGGCCTGTCTCGCGCGCCACATTGCGCGCCAGATATTCGTCGGGCAGGAAAATGACCGACGACGCGCCCAGCGATTCGACGACTTTGGCGGCATTGCCCGACGTGCAGCAGATATCGGTCTCGGCTTTCACGTCGGCATAAGTATTGATATAAGTGACGACCGGCACGCCGGGGTAGCGGGCTTTCAACGCCCTGACATCGGCTGCCGTGATCGACGATGCCAGTGAACAGCCGGCGCGCGGAGACGGTATCAGGACCGTTTTGTCCGGGTTCAGGATTTTCGCTGTCTCCGCCATAAAGCGCACGCCGCAGAACACGATGATGTCCTTGTCCGTCGAGGCGGCCTTGCGGCTCAGTTCCAGCGAGTCGCCGCGGAAATCCGGCACCGAGTGATACAGCGCGGGTTCCATATAGTTGTGACCCAGGATGACGGCGTTTCTTTCGGCTTTCAGTCGATTGATCTCAACGGCGAACCGCGCCTTGTATTGCAGTTCCACGTCGGGCACCACCTCGCTGAGCATGGCCTTCAGCTTTTCGTACATGGCTTCCGTGGATGTATCGATAGTCATCGCTTGCTCCTTTGCGGTGGTTTGACACCGCGTGATGGGAAAAGTTCAGCATCAGGACGAACTGCGTCACGCATGCGACCATTCCAGGCTGACGTCAAAATTAGGGGCGGAGTGGGTGAGCGCGCCGATGGAGATAAAGTCGACGCCGCTCTCGGCGACAGCCCGCACAGTGGACAGGTTGACATTGCCCGAGGCTTCCAGCCTGGCGCGCCCGGCAGTCAGCTGCACCGCCTCATGCATCATCTCCGGACTCATGTTATCGAGCAGGATGCGTTCGACGCCGAGCGTCAGGGCTGACTGGACATGCTCCAGGGTGCGCGCCTCCACCTCGATTTCCAGTCCACTGCCTGCGGCACGCGCACGCTGAACGGCTGTTTCGAGCGAACCCGCCTGATCGATGTGGTTGTCCTTGATCAGGATCATGTCGTACAACCCGATGCGGTGATTCTGCCCGCCGCCGCGCAGCACGGCCAGCTTATCTACAGCGCGCAATCCCGGCACCGTCTTGCGCGTATCGAGGATCACCGCCTTCGTCCCGGCAACAGCGTCTACAAACTGGCGCGTCAAGCTCGCGATACCCGACATGCGTCCCAGAAAGTTTAGCGCCGTGCGTTCGCCGGTCAGCAACGGTCGCGCGCGCCCCGACAGCGCCGCCAGTGTCTGGCGGTTCGCCACACGCGCGCCTTCCGGCACCAGCGTGTTGAACACGATGGCATCGTCCAGCATCTGCAGCGCCAGTTGAGCGACATCAAGCCCGGCTATCACGCCAGCCTGCCTGGCGACGATCTCGCCGCGCATGTGGGTTTCTACGCCGAAGATTGAGTCAGTTGTGACATCGCCGCTGCCGATGTCTTCGTCCAGTGCGCGCCTTACGGCGGCAATTACAGCAGCCGGTAAGCCCGTTGTATTAGCAGTTGTCATCACGTAGCTGGTTTAGTCCGCATTGATCGTGTGACGCAGCACTCAACGATGCTGGTTGAGGTTGACTCACACTTCGTGTAAGTGTAACACAAAGTCAACGCCCGACGGACCTTTGAGATGTCTGTCTGGTTCTCAGTTCGGGAGAGAGGTTCCTGCTGCTATGCAAACAGGGACAGGATACCCAGCATCAACGCGATCTGTGCCGCGGCGCCGCCGGCTGACCAGCTTACAAACCTGGTGAATGAGCGATTGTTCTGGTACATGTGAACTATGCCTGCCAGCGCCATGAGCAAGACGACGGGCAAGTAGTATGAGCCAATCGACATGAGCGCCAGTGCAATAAACCCAAGCAGTGCGCCGGTTGCGATCCATGTCAGCGTTGCCGCAACCGGCTTGTTAAGCCCTGTGACAACCGCTGCGCCTGCGGTTAACACCACGACTTCGCACAGGTACAGCGCGGGGAACGGCCATATGCTCTGGTGGCGCTCCAGCGTTATCCAGATATTCAGTGTGATGTCCAGACAGATCAGCGCCGCGAGTGCGACCAGAACAGCGGCAACAACCGCCCACAGATTGACCCGTTCTGTATTTCCGCTCATTCCGCCACCTCAACAGCAGACAATATTTCCGCCAGCAGGCCCACCGCAGCGATTCACAGTCAATGTTGAGTATACAGATGATTCCCGAAGGTTCAGATATGGCAGAGACCCGACATGGATAGTTCGCCCCGGCAGATGATGGATTAAGGCTCACACGGTGGTGATATAAGCGATATCGCTTATTTGACGGCTCGCCATCAACCCATACACTGATTTGACGGTGGTGGGCAACCGGTGCAAAGCCCGCTCAAGCAGGCTGGATTCGCACTACGTTGCGCGCGGTTGATTTCAACCGCTGCGACAGGCGCCAGGAATTTCTGGCAGCTGATTTAGAACGCTGATCAACGATACAGCGTTGGCAGACAGGCAATTGATGGCCGGGCATGCGCCGACGAAGAAACCTTATTTTCCGGCTGATTTCGCGGATTTTGTGAGAGGACTATCAGGCTTTCTTCATGCGCCGGTCTTGCGATTGTGATAATAACTATTACTGGTTGGCAGTTCTATAAGGGAGGTTCTATGTTTAAAATGAGACGACTTGTTATTGTCGCGGCTGCAATTGCCTTGGGTGGTATCGGGGCGATCACCGCTGCCGCAGCCAGTGGTGCGGGTGCGCTGTTCTCGCCGCAGAAATCCATGTCGGTCGTGTCAAACTCTGGCATTCAGGGTTATAGCGACGTCGATATGGATTGGAATGTGTCGGGGACGATCACTTCGACTGGAAACTACACCGGTCCGCACCACGATGTGGACGTTGATCTGGATTGGGACATATCCGGGACGATCACTTCGACCGGAACCTACACCGGTCCGCACCACGATGTAGATGGTGATCTGGATTGGGATATATCCGAGACGATCACTTCGACCGGAACCTACACCGGTCCGCACCACGATGAGGACGGTGATCTGGATTGGGACATGTCCGAGACACTGACATCGACCGAGTCTTTTACCGGCTCTAACCGCGATGCGGTGGAGATATCGACGCAGTACTCTGTTCCGCTCACCAGTGTTGTCGACCTGCATAACGCCGGTTGGGGCTACGGAGAGATTGTCAAGTTGTATCAGTTCGCACAACTCACCGGTAAAACCGCCGCCGATATTCAGGCAATGCGCAACTCAGGTCTCGGCTGGGGCGAGATTGCGCAGGCTCTGGGTATCAAAGTCGGCGAAGGCAATGATCATGGCAAGGATGGGGAAGTGATTTCCGGCTCAGGCTGGATGTCCGGAACTGTGCTGGGCGACGCTGAGATGAAGCATGAGCGTAGTGGAGGAGACTCAAAACACACTGACCAGCAGGATGATTCCTCGAAGAAGCAACAGAAAAATCGAGAACCGGAGAAGAGCCAGCATAAAGATACAAGTGCTGCGATAGCAAATACCAATAGCGTGTCGCTGCAGCAGCACAGCGACGATGCAAACCATTCGTTAGACGTTAAACTCTCGAATGCTACTCGAGCAGTCGTTAAAATTGATGACGCTGCAGATCGGTCGTCCGATGATAAAGGCTCGAAGCCGGATCGATCGAGAAGTGGCGATGGTGGCGATGACTAGAAAGAACTGGTAGTCATCACCGGAAGCGCACACACAGGTGTCGGGCGGCAGATCATTCATCTGCCGCCCGATGTTTTTATCCGCTGGCGCCTTACAATAACCCCAGCCAGTGCGCAACGACTGGTCCAGCGCCGATGAAATTTAGCGTCATCGGCACAAGCAGTACCCCCAGGCAATCCATACG
>JAKALH010000151.1 GCA_021813225.1 Chloroflexota bacterium | reverse complement strand
ATCGTGCGCGATGTCACCGAGCGGACACAGATCATGCAGCGGCTGGAGGAACAGCAGAAGGCGCTGCGCGAGTATGCGCACCGCCTGGTCGAAAGCCAGGAGGACGAACGCAGGCGACTGTCGCGCGAACTGCACGACGACACGCTGCAGGACATGGTGGCGCTGGCCCAGCGCATCGAACTGGCGCGCACGGCGCTCGACCGCGACCATATCGTGGCTGCGCGCCGCCTGGACGAACTGCAGACGCTGGCGAAGGAAATGATCATCAAGCTGCGCCGCATCAGCAACGACCTGCGCCCGTTGATCCTGGAAGACCTGGGCATCGCGGCCGCCGTGCAGTTCGTCAGCGATGAGCTGGAAGACCAGATGCCCGGCTGCTCCGTGCACTGCGAAATCATCGGCAGGGAGCAGCGCCTGGAACCGGATGTGGAAATTACCGCGTTCCGCATCGTGCAGCAGGCCCTGAACAACGTGCGCATGCACGCCCCTTACTCGACCAGCGTCGAGGTGAGCCTGACATTCGAGGACAAGGGCATCGCGGCGGTTGTTCAGGACGACGGGCCGGGCTTTACCGTCGTGGACACCGAGGAGCTGGTGCGGCAGGGCCACCTGGGGCTGGCCGGTATGCAGGAGCGCGCCAGCCTGCTGGGCGGGCAGGTGGAAGTCGCTTCCAGCCCGCAGGCGGGCACCGCCGTCACCATGCGGCTGCCTTACATAGCCACACCCGCTACTGTCTGACTATATCGCCGCCTTCCATAGCGGGCTGAACAGCCCCGCGCGGCAGCGCATCGCCGCGCTCGGCTTTCACTACCGCCGCCGCAATCGAGCGCGTATTGCCGTCGATGATGTACACCGCCTGGTGCACGCGGCCCGCCACCAGGATGACGTGCGGGAAGTCGGCCCCGCGGCGGAATCCGTCGATGAAGTATTGCAGGTTGCGGATGTACGGATGCACGGGCAGGCGTCCCTGCCTCTCCAGTTCCAGATATGCGGCGGCCACATCCAGCAGGCGGCGGTTGCGGCCGTACGCAGTCAGCAGGTGGTCGGGATGGTCGGCGGGAACCTCATGCGCATAGAAGACGAGCGCGCTGCGCCAGCGACTCGTTGAACAGCGTGTCGTGCCATACCGGCACCTTCTGCACCAGCTCATGCAGCGCTTTATTGCCGGCTGGACTCAGGCGCTGATAATGAGCCACGACGAGGGCCGCGGGCACAGCAGGCTTACGATTCCATACCAGTGTATTCAGCATCGAATGATCCCCCTCGCTTGCCCGTTGGTATGCTGCGACGGAGATGGCAAAGCTGGCGCAGCGCTGATTTTACATCCGCAGCAGATTTCTGCGCAGGCCCTTGTTCCCTCTATAATCACCTTTGATGTGGAATGAATACTTCGCGCCCGCGGGGCTGGATGAGGCGGCGGCGCTGCTGGCGCAGCACGCGCCCGCCGCTCGCATCATTGCGGGCGGCACCGACCTCGTCATCGAACTGGAACGCGGCGTGCGACCCGGCCAGATGCTCATCGATATCTCGCGCCTGCGCGGGTTGGACGGCATCCGCCTGGACGGCGCCGGCTGGATTCACCTGGGCCCGCTGGTCACACACGCGGACGTGGTCGGCTCGACACTGTGCGCGGAGCGCGCCTTCCCGCTGGCGCGCGCGTGCCGCGAGGTGGGCGCGCCGCAGATTCGCAACCGCGCCACCGTCGCCGGCAACCTGATTACCGCCTCGCCCGCCAACGACACCATCACGCCGCTGATGGCGCTCGGCGCGCGCGTGACGCTGCTTTCGGCGCGCGGGCAGCGCGACGTGGCGCTGTCCGATTTTTACACCGGCGTACGCCGCACGGCCATGGCTCCCGACGAACTGCTGGTTGACGTCGCCTTCCCCGCCTTGGGGCCGCAGCAGCGCGGCACATTCATCAAGCTGGGGTTGCGCCGCGCGCAGGCCATCAGCCTGGTGAACTGCGCGGTCGTGCTCACCTTCGCGTCGGCTTCCGCCGGCGCGCCCGTGGCGCAGGCGGCCATCGCGCTGGGCGCGGTGGCGCCCGTCATCATTCGGGCGGCGGATGCCGAAGCCGCGCTGGCCGGCCGCGCGCTCAACACGGCGCTGATCGAACGCGCTGCGGCGCTGGCGCAGGCCGCCGCCCGCCCGATCGACGACGTGCGCGCCAGCGCCGCCTACCGCCGCGACATGGTCGGCGTGCTGGTGTCGCGTGCTTTGACGCAACTGATGGACGGCACGGAGCGCGCGGACTGGCAACCGGCGCCGGCGCTGCTCACCGCTCCCGCGCCACCGGCCTCCTCTGCGCCTCTGCCTCCCATCTCCCCGTCTCAAATCCGTTTGACGGTGAACGGGCGCGAGTACGCGATTGACAACCCCGATGCGCATGAGAAGACGCTGCTGCGGCTGCTGCGCGAGGACTGTGGCCTGGTGGGCACGAAAGAGGGTTGCGCGGAAGGCGAGTGCGGCGCGTGCACGGTCATCATGGACGGCAAGGCGGTGATGTCGTGCCTGGTGCCGGCCCCGTGCGCGCATGGCGCGTCTATCGTCACCATCGAGGGGCTGGCCCAGGACGGCCATCTGCACCCGCTGCAGCAGGCCTTCATCGACGAAGGCGCGGTGCAGTGCGGCTACTGCACGCCGGGGTTCATCATGGCCGGCGCCGCATTGTTACAGGAGCACCCGCATCCCGACGAGGCGCAGATTCGCGAGAGCATCAGCGGGAACCTGTGCCGCTGCACCGGCTACTACAAAATCCTCAGCGCCTTCCGCAAAGCGGCCGGCATGGAGCGAGCGCCCAACGATGAATGATATGGCTGAAAACACCGCGACCGAACCCGCGTTCCCGCCGGGGCATCGCTCCGGCTACGTGGCCGTGGTGGGCAAGCCCAACGTCGGCAAGTCCACGCTGGTGAACGTGCTGGTGGGGCACAAGGTCGCCATCGTGTCGTCCAAACCGCAGACCACGCGCCGGCGCATCATGGGCATCCTCACCCGCGACGACGCACAGGTCATCTTCGTCGACACGCCCGGCATCCACGATCCGCGCTCCGCGCTGAACCAATACATGATGCGCGAGGTGGAGAACGCCCTGAGCGATTGCGACGCCATCCTGTTCGTCGCCGACGTCAGCAATCCGCCCGACCAGGCCGACCTGGCGGTGATGGAGCGCATCCGCAGCCTGCCGCAGCCGAAACTACTGGCGCTCAACAAGGCCGATGCCGTCAACCCGGTGAAGCTGGGCGAACATATGCAGTTGTATCACGCGCTGTTCGGCAGCGAGGAGTCGATGCTCACATCCGGGATTGTCATCCGCCGGGAGAACCTGGATGAACTGCTGGCGCTGCTGGTTGCGCGCCTGCCCGCAGGGCCGCAGTTCTATCCGCCGGAGCTGTACACCGACCAGCCGGAGAAGGTGCTGGCGGCGGAGTTGATCCGCGAGCAGGCGCTGCGCTTCCTGGAGCAGGAAGTGCCGCACGCGCTGGCAGTCGCGGTGGATCAGTATGCCGAGCGCCCCAACCGCACCATGTTCATCTCGGCCACGGTGTTCGTCGAACGCGACACGCAGAAGGGCATCCTGATCGGCAAAGGCGGGCAGATGTTGAAGAAAATCGGCATGGAAGCGCGCCGCGAGATCGAGCGGCAGATCGATTCGCGCGTGTATCTGGAATTGTGGGTGAAAGTGCGCAGCGCCTGGCGCAAGGACGAAGGCGCGGTGAGCGACCTGCTGGGGACGGCGGAATGAACCGGCTGCACGTGCGCTACTTCCTGCTGGCGCTGGTTGTCGCGTTCATCGCATCGCTCATCGTCGGCGGCCTGCTGATATCGCTGCTGGCCAGTCTGGCCGGCGCGGCCTACATCGGCGGCTGGTGGGCCAATCTGGCCGCGGGCGGCGCCGTGGCCATCATGGCCGGGCGCAAGGCCGCGTCGATCTATGAGGAGCCGCGCCAGGGGCGCATCGCCGGCGCGGCGGCGGGCATCTGGGCCGGTCTGGGGGCGGCGCTGGGGCAGCTCTTCTTCGGCATCTTCGTCACGAACGTTTATCAGGCCGACGTGCGCGTCGGGCTGAACATCGTGTTCATGATCGTCAGCTTTGTCATCTGCCTGATCGCCGGCACCATCGCCGGCCGCGAGGCAGCGCACCCGCCGGAGGAAGAGGAGGCGTAGGGAGCGGCATTGACGAGAAGTAGTGGAGAAGAACGGCGCGCGACCGGAGCGCGGGGCGAGCAGATGGCCGCCGACTATCTGAGCAGGCGCGGCTATGCCATCCGCGCGCGCAACTGGCGGCACGGCCACGGCGAGCTGGATATCGTGGCCGAGCGCGCCGGCGAGATCGTGTTCGTGGAAGTGCGGGCGCGCCGGGGCGACGCCTATGGCGCGCCGCAGGAGACCGTGCTGGCGCGCAAGCAGGCCAAGCTGATCGAGACTGCCCGCGCCTACCTCGACGCGCATGAACTGACTGATGCGCAGTGGCAGATCGATGTGATCGCTATCGAACTCGATCGCGGCGGCGCGCTGTTGCGCCTTGACCACATCGAGTGCGCCATCTCGCAGCCGTGAACCACGCGCGTGGAGTTGCTGAACGCGGTGCGCTTTTCTGGTGCGTGGCAGGTGCCAGTATGGATTCCCCGCCTGCGCGGGGAATGACGGCTCTACATTCGTCGTTCCCGCGGATGCGGGAACCTAAAGTAATCCCAAGGTGAAACCCGCAGAGTCGACCTGTAGTATTCTGTTCATAACGATGTCAACCAGGGAGGCTCTGCGATGGCCGACGTGAATGAACTCCTCAAGCGATGGCAATTGGACATGCGGGCGGTGCGGGAGCAGGCATACCGGGCTCCCACGCCGCGAGAGCGCGAACGCTGGCATGCGCTCTGGCTGCGGGGGCAGCCAGCCCTGGTGGATTCGACCAGCCCCCGGCTGGGAGAAAAGGCCACCTACTATTCGGCCGTCTGTTTGGAAACGGGCGAGGTGGAGGAGAGGGAGCCGGAGGGGAACTGCACGGCAGAGACTTCGGCGGCCTTCTTGCGCCAGTTGCGGGCCAACCATCCGGAGCCCCTGATCGCGATCTGGGACAACGGCCCGGCCCACCGGGGTGAGCCCATTCGGAACTTTCTGGCCACGCCGGACTTGAAGCTGCGCCTTGTCCCCTTGCCTGGTTACAGCCCCGACTTCAATGCGGATGAAGCGATTTGGGACCGGGCGCGGGAGGAGGTGACTGGGAACGTCTGCCGGGGGACCAAGGCCAAGGTGGAAGAAAAGATGGGACAGTTCTTCGAACATCTGGCTGGCCGCGCGGATGAGGTCAAGCGGCGCTGCCGCACCGTCCTGCAAGCACGGGCCGATGCACTCATTACGCCAGACGCCGGGGTTGGCAAGCAACCGTCCCATGTAGATCTCACCTTGGGATTAGTTTAGTAGACGAGGTCGTCTTGTATCCATCCTTGTCGTACTTGCCATCCCGGATGAGTTCGGTCATGCGTCTTGCTCCTCTTTCGCTGGGTCAAGTATAACGATAGTTACAGCGTTGGGGGCAGGACAATATCGACACATGCTGTCTGCAGAATCTCCGCATGCAACCCTCGGCGTTAGTTTGAATGTCGCTCTGCGTTTTCGCTGGTGTAAAGTCCGTTTGCTGCGCCCCTGTTGCGGTTCTCAGCGCACAGAGTACCGAGATCATGGGGTAGCGTACGCCACAACCCGGAAACCGCGGTCGTCGGCGCGGTCATCAGGAGTGTTCGCGTCGCGGTACGCACTGCGCACGTACCTCGCCCCAACATCGTGGAAGCCGCCGCCGCGAAACACGCGCCCTTCGCGGCTGCTCGCATCCTCGCGCCCATCCGTTGCATTATATGGATATGGTTTATACAGGCTGCTCGTCCACTGCCACACGTTCCCCGCCATGTCCACTGCCCCGTATGGGCTGTCTCCCAACGGGCTGTACTTGCCAACCTCCGTCGTATCCCCGACATTCCCGTTGAAGTTCAAGCGCGTCGCATCCGGCGCCTGGTTGCCCCACGGGTAGAGCCTGTCGTCTGTGCCGCGCGCGGCTTTCTCCCATTGCGCCTCGCTGGGCAGTTTGATCTGCCGCCCGGTCGTCTTACTGGCCCATGCGCAGAACGCCACCGCATCGTCCCAACTGATCTGCACCACCGCGTAATTGTCTTTGCCGCTGATGGTGCTGTTCGGCCCGCGCGGGTGCTGCCAGTTCGCCCCAGGCGTGCTTTTCCATGAGATGCCGTCTTTGACGTAAGAGCTGCCCCGTTGTTCCGCCGTTGTCTTATAGCCGGTCGCCTGTACAAACGCCGCAAACTGCGCATTGGTCACGTCGTATTTGCTGATCCAGTACTCATCCAGGGGCGTCTTGCTCTGCGGCTGTGCAGCGCTGATTGCGTCAGTCTCGCTGTCCGCGCTGCCCATCAGGAACTGGCCGGCCGGCACGCGCACCAATTCCAGCGTGACACCCGGTGCCAGCGTCAGAGTCAGCCTATTGCCCTGGATGGCAGCGGGCGACGATGGTATGGGTGTATCGATTGCCGGAACAGGCGTCCCCTTCGGCGGAATGGGTGTGCCAGTTGGCACAACCGGCGTCGGTGCAACATTTGCCCCACAAGCTGCTAATAGGATGATAAGAAAGTATAAGTGTTTGATCTTGTTCACGGTCCCACTCCTCCGTCTCAGAACTCGTCGTACACGATCTGCGCCGGCGGCGGCTCGAATTCCTCAAGCATCTCCTTCGCGGCGCGCGTCCGGCCTGGCCGGCGCGCGGTTTCGCGCGGCCAGGCGCTGCACGGCCCGCATGCCCACGGCGTGCTGCAGCGCGGCCGTTTCCGGCTGCGACAGGCTGCCGATGTCGGCGGCTGCG
>JAKALH010000150.1 GCA_021813225.1 Chloroflexota bacterium | reverse complement strand
TGCTGGGGGCATATAACGGCGGGCCGGGAATGGCGGCGCGCTGGAAGGACCGCAGCGGCGGCGACCCGGATGTTTTCTACATTACGATGCCGCTGGATGGGGCCGGTTACCGTGAGACGCAGCTCTACATCCGCACGGTAACCAACAACTACGCGGTCTATCACCGCCTGTACGCGGGGAACTGACGGCTCAGTTGACCGGCGTCAGCCAGCCCCACTGATCGGCGGCGCGGCTGTTGACGATGTCGAAGAAGGCCTGCTGAATGCGCGCGGTGATCGGCCCGCGCGAACCGCTGCCGACCTTCACCTTGTCCACGCTGCGAATCGGCGTGACTTCGGCGGCGGTGCCGGTGAAGAATATTTCGTCGGCAATATACAGGAAGTCGCGGGGCATGTTCTGCTCGCGCACTTCATATCCCATGCTGTGTGCAATCCGCATGACACCGTTGCGCGTGATGCCCAGCAGGATCGAGGCAGCCATGGGCGGCGTATAGATGACGCCGTTTGAGATGACGAAGATGTTCTCGCCGCTGCCTTCGCTGACATTGCCCTGCGTGTCGAGAGCGATAGCTTCGTGATAGCCGTGGTCATGCGCTTCCATGGCCATCATCTGCGAGTTCACGTATTGCCCGCCGATCTTCGCCATCGACATGCCGACGCCGGGAACCGTGCGGCGCCACGAAGAAACCCCGACATCGACGCCGCTCTCGATAGCCTCAGCGCCCAGATACGAACCCCACACCATGGTGAGAATTGTGGCGTGCACACCGCAGCGGCGGGGATTCACTCCCAGGGCTTCATCGCCGCGGTAAACCAGCGGACGGATATAGCACGACTCGTGTTTGTTCTCGCGGACGACCTGCTTGATCGCAGCGGTCATCTCTTCGGCAGAGTAGGGAATCTCCATGCGGAACAGCCTGGCGGAGGCGTACAGCCGGCTTACGTGCTCGTGCAGAAAAAGAACTTTCGGCCCGTCCGGCGAGGCATAGGCGCGTATGCCTTCGAATACGCTGCTGCCGTAATGCAGCGCGTGCGTCTGCACGTGCACGGTGGCGTCGGCCCACTTGACGAGCTTGCCATCCATCCATATGTATTCTGGGTTTGCCATGATTTAACCTTCGTCTGTTGTTGATGTCTCAAAATGACTGCACCCGATTATCGTCCCAACCCCGCACGGCCTCTGACCTCTGACCCCTGACTTCTACCCTCAGACTTCTGCCTTCTGACCTCTGACTTCTGACTCCTGTCCTCTGACATCCAGCCTCTTGCTTCTTGCCCCCTGCCTCTGACTTCTGTCCTCTACCTTCCGTCCCCTACGCCAGCCGTTCCAGCACCGCCGCGCCCATCTCCGCAGTGCCCAGCAGCGTCGTGCCGGGCGATGCGATGTCCCGGCAGCGCAGGCCGTCGGCAAGGGCACGCTCAACGGCACTCTCGATGGCAGCCGCTTCCTCGTTCAGCCCGAACGACCAGCGCAGCATCAGCGCGCAGCTCAGGATGGTGGCCAGCGGGTTGGCGATGCCTTTGCCGGCGATGTCCGGCGCGCTGCCGTGAATCGGCTCGTACAGCCCGCGCCGGAAACCGTGCCGGTTCATCTGCTCGCCCAGCGACGCGCTGGGCAGCATGCCCATCGAGCCGGCCAGCATGGCGGCTTCGTCGCTCAGAATATCGCCGAACAGGTTCTCGGTGGCGATGACGTCGTAGCTCAGCGGATTGCGGATCAGGTACATGGAGCAGGCGTCCACCAGCACGTCCTCAATCTGCACATCGGGATACTCGGCGGCGACTTCGTGAGCGACTTCGCGCCACAGCCGCGACGTGGCCAGCACGTTGGCCTTATCCACCGAAGCTACCTTGCGGCGCCGGCCGCGCGCCAGCTCGAATGCCATGCGCATCAGCCGCGCAATTTCGGCTTCGCTGTATGGCGTCGTATCCACTGCCTGCCGGTTGGGGCGCTCGCCCGACCGACCCTGCGGCGTGCCGAAGTACGCGCCGCCGGTCAGTTCGCGCACGATCAACATATCGACGCCGCGCACCACTTCCGGTTTGAGCGTCGATGCATCGATCAGCGCGTCATAGACTTTGACCGGGCGCAGGTTGGCGAACAGGCCAAGCGCCTTGCGGATGCCCAGCAGGCCCTGCTCCGGGCGAACCTTTGCTTTCGGGTCGCTCCACTTCGGGCCGCCTACGGCACCGAGCAGCACCGCATCTGCGGCGGCGCACTGCGCCTGCGTATCGGCTGGCAGCGCCTCGCCGGTCGTGTCGATGGCGCAGCCGCCCAGCAGGGCGTCGTGGCATTCCAGCGCATGGCCGTGTCTGGCGGCGATTGTCTGCAGGACACGCACCCCCTGCGCGGCGACTTCGGGGCCGATGCCGTCTCCGGCTAGAACTGTAATTTTAAGGTTCATTATCTGGAAATGGAGATTGGAAAGCGGAGATTGAAGATCAGGATTGAAGAATGGAGATCGGCGATTGCGGATTCTTTGCCGGATCGGAGATTTCTGCTGTGGGAGATGCAGGCAGCGGCACCATCTCCTCTCTCCAGTTTCTGTCCTTTAAGAGCGGGCGACGGGATTCGGACCCGCGATCTTCTGCTTGGAAGGCAGACGCTGTACCACTCAGCTACACCCGCGCTATACCGGCATGTGCGATTTTACCATCTATGCTTCCTGCATCTCTTTAGCCGTCTTATTCATCATCTTGTAGCGGTCGTCCTTGCGCAGTATCTTCTTGCGGATGCGGATATTCAACGGCGTCACCTCGACCAGTTCGTCGTCGTTGATGAACTCGATGCAGTCGTCCAGCGACAGCTTGCGGATGGTCGGCAGGCGGGTGGTGTCCACGTCGACGGCGCGCATGCGGAAGTTGGTCAGGTGCTTGGTCTTGGCGACATTGACTTCCAGGTCTTCGGGGCGCTGGTGTTCGCCCACCACCATGCCTTCGTAGACGGGGGTCATCGCCTCGATGAAGAGCGTGCCGCGCTCCCAGGCGTTGCGCAGGCCATAAGTGACCGCCATGCCGTCCTCGAACGCAATCAACGAGCCGCGCTCGCGCTGGCGGATCGGGCCGGCCATCGGCTCGTAGCCGTAGAACAGCGCGTGCATGATCGCCATGCCGCGTGTGGCCGTCATCGCTTCGCCGCGCAGACCGATCATCCCGCGCGTGGGTATCTTGTATTTCAGCGTGACGATGTTGTTGTCGCCGTGCTGCATGTCCATCATCTGGCCCTGGCGGGTGCCCAGCATTTCCACCATCACGCCCAGGTAGTCCTCGGGCACCTCGATGAACACTTCTTCGTACGGTTCCAGTTGCTTGCCGGTCCGCGGGTCGCTCTTGAAGATGACTTCCGGCTTGCCGACCTGAAACTCGTATCCTTCGCGGCGCATCGTCTCGATCAGCACGATCAGGTGCAGTTCCCCGCGCCCGCTGACGATGAAGGTGTCGGCGCTGGAACCGTCCGCCACGCGCAGCGACACGTTGTGCTCCAGTTCCTTGTACAGGCGCTCGCGCAGCTTGCGCGATGTGCTCCAGGTGCCTTCCTTGCCGGCGAACGGGCTGGTGTTGACGCCGAAGGTCATGCGCACGGTGGGTTCTTCCACGCGGATAGGCGGCAGTGCCTTCGGTTCGACGGCGTCGGCGATCGTCTCGCCAATGAAGATCTCCGGCAGGCCGGTCACGGCGACGATATCGCCGGCCTCTACCGTCTGTGACTCGTTGCGCTCCAGCCCCATGTGGGTATACACGCCCGTCAACCTGCCCTTGAACATCTCGCCGTTGGTGTTGATGCGCATGACTTCCTGCGCCTTGCTCAAGCGGCCGGCGAACAGCCGCCCGATGGCGATGCGCCCTTTGTAATCGTCGTAAGCCAGCGACGTGACGAGCAGTTGCGACGGGCCTTCCAGATCGACCTGCGGCCCGGGGATGTACTGCAGGATGGTGTCGAACAGCGGCTGCAGGTCCGGCGTCAGCGGCTGCCCGGGCAGGGCGGCCTGCGCGGTGATGGCGTTGGTATAGATGATGGGAAACTCGGCCTGCTGGTCGGTGGCGCCCAGTTCGATGAACAGGTCGAAGGTCGCGTTGGCGACCCACTCCGGGCGCGCGTTGGGCCGGTCCACTTTGTTGATGACCACGATGGCTTTATGGCCCAGCTCCAGCGCCTTGCGCAGCACGAAGCGCGTTTGCGGCATCGGGCCGTCCACGGCATCCACCAGCAGGAGCACGCCGTCGACCATATTCAGGACGCGCTCGACCTCGCCGCCGAAGTCGGCGTGGCCGGGCGTGTCCACGATGTTGATCTTGGTGCCTTTATAGATGACCGCGGTGTTCTTCGCGAGGATCGTGATACCGCGTTCGCGCTCCAGGTCGTTTGAATCCATGACACGTTCCATCACGACCTGATTGTCGCGAAACACATGCGCCTGCTTGAGCATGCCGTCCACCAGGGTGGTCTTGCCGTGGTCGACGTGCGCAATAATCGCGATATTCCTGATGTCCTTCCGTTCTGTGATCATACTTACTCTTGATACTCAATCCAGCGAACCAGTACAGGCAGGAAAATCGCACATGCCGCCACTGCCGCATATCGAACGTGATTGTGTCGTGGGCGTTGCGTCGCCCCCGGCGGGCAACCGTTCAGCAAGGTGGTCATGCCGGACTGGCGATGTGTTCCTGCGCTGGGAATTATTCTGCTGACTACTGACCTTCTATTTTAACAGGCCTGCCGCGCGAGTGCAGTACTCACTGCCACAGTTCGGCGAACCACTTGCGTGTCAGTTCGACAACCTGCGCCTCGTTGGGCGGCGGTTCAAAGGTGTGCGTGTCGCCGTCCAGTTTATGAACGCTGGCGCGCGAACCGAAGTGTTCTGCGTAGGCGTCCGCCTGGCTGACCGGCACGACCGGATCGCCGGTGTTGTGGACGATCAGGGCTGTGCCCGGATAGTGTCTCAGCGCCTCAAGCGGTTCCTGCTGAAAGAACGTCTGAATGAACGGCAGCCCGACCGGGTAGCCCCACAGCATGAGGTAGCCGTCGTTCATCAGGGTTTCCATCAGCGAACCGGCGCTCTGCCCGCTGTGTTCCGCTGTGCGCTCGGTCATGTGCGTAAAGGCGTCTTTATTGGCGGCAGCCGCCCAGTAGGCCAGTCCGCTGATTCTCGCCGGGTTGCGACCCGCCAGCAGGCTCTCGATGATGCCGCCCAGGCTGAGGCCCAGCAGGCCGATGCGGGCGCGGTCGATATCCGCCCGCGCAGCCAGCCAGTCCAGCGCCGCCTGTGCATCGTCAAGTTCGCCCGCGACGGTAATGTCCTGGAATTCGCCTTCGCTGTCGCCGCTGCCGCGCATGTCGAAGCGCAGCGCCGCCATACCGCTCGCGGCGAATGCGCGCGCTGCATGCACAAACAGGCGGTGTGAGCCGGTCTTGTCGCCGGTAAAGCCGTGCAGCATCAGCACGGCGGGGTAGGGGCCTGCGCCCGCCGGCAGGTGCAGCATCCCCCACAGGGTCTGGTTGTGGCAGGTGAACGAGACCGTCTGTTCCGATGCATTTTGAACGGGATATGCGTTGACCATGGTGGATGTCAGACGGGTGTTTCAAACAGTTGCTTGAGCGCGGCATCAAAAGGTGGATGCACCACGCCCTGCTCGGTGATCAGCGCCGTGATATAGCGGTGCGGGGTGACGTCGAAGGCCGGATTGTACACCTGCACGCCTTCCGGCGCGGTGCGTTTGCCGAAGCCCTGTGTCACCTCCTCCGCCTTGCGTTCCTCAATGGGAATAAGTTCGCCGGAAGCCAGCGACATATCGATGGAAGACAGCGGCGCGGCGACGTAGAACGGTATGTGAAACTCGCGTGCCAGAACAGCGACGCCGAACGTGCCGATCTTGTTGGCGACATCGCCATTCGCCGCCACACGGTCGGCGCCGACGATGACGGCGTCTACCTTGCCCTGCGCCATCACGGTGGCCGCCATGTTGTCGGTAATGACCGTCACGGGTATGCCGGCCTGCTGCAGCTCCCATGCCGTAAGGCGCGCACCCTGCAGCAGCGGGCGTGTCTCGTCGGCGAAGACGTGCATCGCTCTGCCCTGTTCGGCGGCGACATAGACAGGAGCCAGCGCAGTGCCCCACTGCGCCGTCGCCAGACCGCCGGCGTTGCAATGCGTCAGGACGTTGCAGATGGTGCGCTCGGGCGGCTGGGCGAGCAGCGGTGCGCCGAAACTGCCGATGGCGCGGCATACGGCGTTGTCCTCGTCGATCATGACGGTAGCTTCGGACAGCATCAATGCCTTGATGCCCGCCACGGGTAACGCGCTGTGCGCTGCGACCAGTTTCTGAATACGCTTCAGCGCCCAGAACAGGTTCACGGCAGTGGGTCGTGCCGTGCCCAGGTAGCGCGCCGCCTCGCTCACCTCCGCCTCGAACGCGGCGAAGTCCGGTGCCGCCGAGTTGCGCACGGCCAGGTACAGCCCGAACGCCGCCGCGATGCCGATTGCCGGAGCGCCGCGCACGCGCAGTACCTTGATGGCTTCCCACATGGTCTCGACATCGGCGATGTCAAGATGTTTGTACTCGTTTGGCAACAGCGTCTGGTCGATGATGCGCGCAGCGCCGTTCGAGTTGCCAACCCATTCGATCGTCCGGGCGGGTGCGATATCCAAAGTTAACTCCTGAAAGCCGGGTAGCGCGTCCACATCAGAGGGACGCGCTACCGCCTGTGCGACTCGGCCTAGCGGCCGGTCGCCAGTTTCAATGTGACAATCTTGAAAGGCGTCACTTCGACATCGACACCGCCGTCGGACCAGGCCAGCGGCGTGTCGTCCTCTTCCAGCAGGTTGCACAGCGCCGCCGACTTCACCGGCAGCGCGCTGCTGAGGCGCACCTTGCCGCGCTTGCCGTGCGCCTCGTA
>JAKALH010000149.1 GCA_021813225.1 Chloroflexota bacterium | reverse complement strand
GATGTGCTGCGGCGCGCGCAGGGGGAGCATGTGCGCCAGATGGTGATCTACACCTCCTCTACGGAACGGTACGCGCCGGCGCGGCGCCTGTATGAGTCGATGGGCTTTGTGCGCACGGCGACGGTTCCGGATTATTACGCGGAAAACGACGACCTGTACATCTATACACGGCGACTCGCCAGCAAGGAGTAAGGCATGCAAGTATTGAAGAAGACGCATCGGCCGCCGGTCGTGGTGCTCTACAACTATTACAAGTCCTGGACGCCTGCGGAGGTGGAGTACGGCAAGAAGCTGACCGCGCAACTGGTGACGGCGCTGGAAAGCGCCGGCCACACCGTGCGCACGGCGGTGTTCTGGCGCGATGTCCGTTCCGCAATGCACGGTTACGATCCCGCGGAGTGGATCGTCTTCAACTGGTGCGAAGGCGTGGAGGGCGAAGTCGGCGGCGATGCGCGCATCTGCTCCGAACTCGACAAGATGGGTTTTACCTACACGGGCAACGCGCCCGCCACGCTGCGGCTGTCGGTAGAGAAAGGCCGCGTGAAGAAGGCGCTGCAGCGCTGGCATATTCCCACCCCGGCCGGGCAGGAGTTCACTACCGCCGCCGACCTGACGACGTGGGAACACTTCCCGGCCATCGTCAAGCCGGTCAGCCAGCACTGCTCCGTCGGCGTCACACACGATGCTGTGGTGCACGATGCGGTTGCACTGCGGCAGCGTATCGCCTATGTCAACGAGACCTATAAGGAAGCCGCGCTGGTGGAGCAGTTTATCGCGGGGCGCGAAATCAACGTGGGGGTATGGGGCAACGGCCGTCCGCGCGTGCTCCCCCTGCGCGAGATCGATTTCTCGCAGATCGCCAACCCCATGCACCAGCTCGTCACCTTCGACAGCAAGTGGATGCCCGACAGTCCGGAATGGCGCAGTATGCCGGTCATCACCGACGTGAAAGCATCTTCCGCCTTGCGCGCGAAAATCATGGACATTGCGCTGAACACCTATCGCGTGTTCGACTGCCGCGACTACGCGCGCGTGGACCTGCGCGTAGACGAACACGAACAGCCCTACGTGGTGGATGTCAACCCGAACCCCGACATCACCAGCGACGGCGGTTTCGTCGGCGCGTGCATGGCCGCCGGCTACACCTACGGCGAGGCACTCAGCGCCATCGTAATGATGGCGGTCGCGCGGCGCAACCGGCGCCAGGCGCTGTTCAACACGCTGGAACTGCGCCGCCAGTCCGCCATGCTGGTGGCCGCGCAGGAAGCATAATCGCGCCGCCCATCCGCGGCGTAAAAAAGCATGCACGGCGGTGCATGCTTTTTTACGCCGCTTCCACAGCGACCGGCCCGTGCTCGATAGTTCTGCGCGTTACCGCAGACGACAGCACCAGCGTGGTGGTCGTCTCGCCATAGGGCTGTAACTGATCGATCAATGCTTCCAAGTGGTTGATCGACGGCACGATGACCTTTAGAAAGTAGGAGTCGCTGCCGGTGACGCGATGGCACTCCAGTACCTCCTGCAGGCCCTTGATCGCCTCGGCACAACGCGAACAGTTCACACCGGTTGACCCGATGCGGATGATGGCCAGCACCGGATAGCCCACGCTGGCCGCGTTGATCTCGGCGTGGTAGCCGGCGATGATGCCCGCCTCTTCCAGTTTGCGCACCCGCTCCGCCACCGCCGGCGACGACAGTCCGATCTGGCGGCCCAACTCGCTGAACGAGATACGGGCATTCTCCTGCAGCATGCGCAGTATCTGCCAGCCGGTGTGATCGAGCAGGTTTTCGATATTTAAAGCAATTGACATATTACGTATTGTATTCCTAAGTGATAATACAGGACCACTTTCATTTGCCGCTTCCAGTTGAGGCTGCGGAGTTATAAAATTCACATCTGTTGGAGGGCATGATGAACGAGGATGTTCCATATACCGAAGCAGTGGATACGAGCGCGGGGCTGAGCGACCGATTGCATTGGGATTGGCGCAACCCGTTGATTGCAATCCCGCTTACTGCCATTGGCGTGCTGCTGTTAAGTGCGCTCGTGATGGTGGCAAACCTGCTCGGCGCTTGAGCGGCATCGACTATAACGCACTTGCCGCCGACTACGCTGCGCACCGCCAGATACATCCGGGTGTGCTGCAGGCACTTCGTGAGGGCAGCGGAATCACACGGGCATCGCGCGTGCTGGAAGTGGGGTGCGGCACCGGCAACTACATCGTCAGGATGGCCGAACTGACCGGCTGCGACTGTCACAGCATCGATCCATCCGATCAGATGTTGCAGGTTGCGCACAGGAGAACCTCTGCAGTGTCTTTCACGAATGCGCGCGCCGAGGCGCTGCCTGTAGCGCCGCATTCCTGCGACTTGGTATTTTCGGTCGATGTGATCCACCACGTCGGCGATACGGCGGCGCATTTCCGGTCGGCCCTGCGCGCATTGCGTCCCGGCGGCCATCTCTGCACCGTCACCGATTCGGAGTGGATCATCCGCAACCGCCAGCCGCTCTCGCAATACTTCCCGGAGACGGTCGAGGTGGAACTGCGGCGTTATCCGGCGATCGGGCGGTTGCGTGCGGAGATGGCCGGCGCGGGATTCACGGCCATCACAGAGCAGCTGGTCGAGTTCCCCTATCGCCTGACGGACATCGCCCCATACCGGGCCAAAGCCTATTCCGCGCTGCATCTGATAACGGCGCAGGCGTTCGAACGCGGCCTGGCGCGCATGGAACACGACCTGCTCAACGGGCATATTGCCTGCAATTCCCGCTACGCGCTGCTGTGGGCCAGCAGAGCGGGCGGCTCAGGCTAAGAGGATGAACCTCTCGATCGCCGCGGCGGCGCCGTCGGCGCTGATAGGCGGAGCAATCCAGTCCGCCGCCGCCAGAGTGGCCGGGCTGGCGTTGCCCATCGCTACGCCCACGCCCGCCCAGGCGATCATCGTCATGTCGTTGTCCTGGTCGCCAATGGCCATGACGCGCTCGCGCGGGATGTTCAGGTCGGCGGCCAGGCGAGCCAGACCGGCGCCTTTGTGCGCGTCCAGCGGGTTCACCTCAACGAACAGGCGATGCGACTGCACGACGGTCGCGCGCCCGGCGCTGATACGCTGCAACTCGCGCAGCGACTCCTCCGCGTCTTCGGGCGGGATGACGAACAGCACCTTGTCGGGGTCGCGCCGCGCGATCACCGCGCACAGGTCTGCGTCGACGGTGAGGTTGGCGCCCAGCAGTGATGCATAGAACTTCGGCGGGTAACGCACCGCCGATACGTGCACGGAATCCCCGACAAACAGCACCGCCTGCCAGGCCGGGCGGCGGGATTCCAGTTCCATCAACGCGCAGGCCAGGTCGCCCGGCAGGGTCAGTTCGTGCAGAACCTTCTCGCTGGCGAAGTCATAGATCAGACCGCCCTGCATAGCCAGCACCGGCGCATTCACACCCAGCGCGGCATAGAACGGGCGGATGACGGGGAGCGGGCGACCGGTGGCGATGGTGACGCGCACACCGCGCGAGACCGCCCCGCGCACAGCCTGCCTGACGCGCGGCGATATCTCGAAATGGTCGTCCAGCACAGTGCCATCCAGGTCGAATGCCAGCAGTTCGATGCGCGGCTTATCCAGCCCGGTCATCTCGTTATCCTTCGGCCCGTTTTCTGCACGGCCAGCACACGGTCCAGCCCGGCCAGGTCTTTGCGAAGCACCGCGTTCCAGCCGGGCAGCATGTTCTGCGCCGCTTCAAGCGCGGCGCTTCCCTGTGTGGCCCCAATTTCAAACACCGCCAGGCCAGCGGGGCGCAGGTGGGTGCCGAGTTGGCGCAACAGGCGGCGCACCAGTTGCAGGCCGTCCAGCCCGCCGTCCAGCGCCACGCGCGGTTCGTGCTCCTGTATCTCCGGCGGCAGCGCCTCGATCTCCTCGACGGTGACATAGGGCAGATTGGCCGTTATCACATCGGCCTGCACATCGAGGCTTTCCAGAAGGTCGCACTCGACAAACTGGATGCGCTCATCACAACCGCAGCGCCGAGCGTTCTGGCGCGCCAGTTCGAGCGCCCGGCGCGAAATATCAGTAGCCAGCACACGCACCCGCTGGTCGTTCCGGCAGACGGCAATCGCGATGGCGCCGCTGCCCGTGCCGACATCGATCACGCCAGCGCGGCGGCCGCCGCTGCCCGCATCTGCTGCGGATTGCGTCCGCAGATGTTCCAGCGCCAGATCGACCAGTATCTCGGTCTCCGGGCGCGGGATGAGCACACGCGGGTCGACCAGCAGGTCGATGCCGTAAAACTCGCGGTGCCCCAGGATGTAGGCCAGCGGCTCATGCGCCAGCACGCGCCCGATCAATGCGGCGATGCGCGCGGTGTGCGATTCGTCCAGCGCGGCGTCGTCATGCGCAGCCAGCCATTCGCGCGGCCGCCCCAGCGCCTGCGCCAGCAGCATGCGCGCGGTCAGCGCCGGGCTGTCGATATGCGCCTGGTGGAATACAGCAATCGTCTCGTGAAGAACCTGGCGAATCGTCGGCGACATACGCAATGGGAACGGACAGAGGCAGCGCTCAGGCCATCGCCGCCTGCAGCTTCTCGGCCTGGTCGCGCGCGCCCAGTTCGTCGATGAACTCATCCAGGTCTCCGTTCAGTATCGACTCCAGGCGGTACAGCGATTTATCCAGGCGATGATCGGTGACGCGATTCTGCGGAAAGTTGTAGGTGCGGATTTTTTCGCTGCGCTCGCCGCTGCCCACCTGGTCGCGCCGCGACTCGGACATGGCGGCCTCGACCTTGCCCTGCTCCAGCGCGTACAGGCGCGCCTTGAGGATGCTCATGGCGCGCAGGCGGTTCTGCAACTGGCTGCGTTCGTCCTGGCACTGCACCACGATGCCGGTGGGGATGTGGCGGATGCGCACGGCGGTGGCATTCTTCTGCACGTTCTGCCCACCCGCGCCCTGCGACTTGTACACTTCGGTTTCAATATCGCCCGGCGGGATGTTGATGTCCACGTCGTCCACCTGCGGCAGCACCGCCACGGTGGCTGTGCTGGTGTGGATGCGCCCGCTGGCCTCGGTGGACGGCACGCGCTGGACGCGGTGCACGCCGCTCTCGTATTTCAGGCGGGAGTACGCCCCTTTCCCACGCACATTGAAGATAACTTCCTTGTAGCCGCCGATGCCGGTCTCATTTTCATCGATAACTTCCACTTTCCAGTGATTGACTTCGGCGTAGCGTGTGTACATGCGGAACAGGTCGGCGGCGAACAGGCCGGCTTCATCGCCGCCGGCGCCGGCGCGAATCTCCACGATGACGTCGCGCTCGTCATTGGGGTCCTTGGGCAGCAGCAGGGCGCGAATCTGGCGTTCCAGGTCGGCAATCTTCCGTTCGAGCGGCTCCAGTTCAGCACGCGCCATCTCCGCCATATCGGCGTCGTCGCCGTCGGCCAGCGCTCTGGTCTCTTCATATTCCCGGCGCGCCTTCAGCCACTCGCGGTAGGCCGTCACGACCGGCTGCAACTCATTCTGCTGGCGGGCCAGTTCGGAATAGCGGCTGTAGTCCGAGGCAATTTCCGGTTGCGCCATCTGCGCCACCAGCTCGTTGTAGCGCGCCTCGATGCTTGCCAGTTTCTCTTCCATCGTTAATTCTTCGATATGTACAGTGTATACAGGCGCAGGTCCCGGCCGCCCAGTTTGTACTTGTAGGCTTCGTTGCCCTGCAGAAAATCGAACAGGCGGCGCTTCTCGGCAATGGCCTGCTCGATCAGGCGTCCCAGCAGCACCTGGCCGGGGCTGAGGTGCGCGAAACGCAGCGGGTCCAGGCCGGAGTTGTAGACCAGCACCGCATTGTCATAGACGAAATTCAGGTAGGTCGCCGCGCGCTCGCCATCGACATCCAGAAAAGAGAGCTGCAGCCAGCCGGCTTCGTGCGCGGCGCGTGCGGCCGCCTTGAAGAACTGCGCCATGCGCGGCGTCATGAAGGCGGCTTTACTGGGCATGGATGCCACCATCAGGCGCAGGAAATCGTCCATGTCGGCATCCAGCCGCGCGGCATCCTGCGCGAAGGTGATATTCACCGAGTCGCCGGCGCGGCGCAGCTTGCGCTGCAGTTCGCGGCGTTCTTTGCCGTCCAGCATCATCAGGTAGTCCTTGAATGTCGCGGGCAGCGTGATGGCCGGCGCTACATCCTCGAACTGCTTGATCGTCTTCCAGCCGCGCTGCTGCGCCAGTTCCGGCAGGATGGTCAGCGTCGGCGACGGCTCCGGGATATTGCACAATGAGATATGGTCCCAGGGCGGGCAGTCCGGCCCGGCCAGATAGTCGACGGTGGCCTGAAAGCAGGCAGGCTCCTGCCCGCGCGCGAAGATGAAATCCAGGTAATCCGACACTTCGCGGCAGCCGACGAAAGCCACCTCCGGCGGGTCGGGCGGGCTGGCTGCACAGAACAGCGGCGCAATGCCCTGCAATATGCCGGCGTCGTCGCGCATGGCGAGAATGCACATTTCGCCATCGCCCAGCGAATTCCACCAGACTTGCTGCCATTCGCGCGTCAGGAAGATGGTGTTGGCGGCTGAACGCTGCAGGAGCACATTCCATTCACCGGCGAGCGCATCGAATACTTCGGTTGTCGTATAGAGCGTGGTTTTCACAATGCGTTCGTTTATCCCACCACTTCGCGTTCTTCCCGGCCTTCCTCGACGCGCCACATGCGGTCGGGCGAAACCAGTTTGTCGATGAACATGACGCCGTCCAGATGGTCGATCTCGTGCAGAAAAGCGCGCGCCACCCAACCCTCGACGTCGTACTTGACGCGGTTGCCGTTGCGGTCCAGCGCCTTGACGGTGACGCGCATCGGGCGCTCGACATCGCCGCGCCAACCCGGTATGGACAGGCAGCCTTCCTGGTTCTGCCAGGTGTCATCCGACTGCCGCACCACTTCCGGGTTG
>JAKALH010000148.1 GCA_021813225.1 Chloroflexota bacterium | reverse complement strand
CAGCGCCGGTCGTGTCGTCATCGACGGCGCCGATATCGCGAAAATGAGCGAAGCGGAACGCGCCGCTTTCCGCAGGCAACACATCGGCATCGTGTACCAGATGGACAACCTGATTCCATTTCTGACTGCGCTGGAGAACGTGGCTTTACCGCTGGAGCTTGCCGGACAGAAAAACCCGCTTGCGCGAGCGCGCAACCTCCTGGCCGAAGTCGGGCTTGCAGAACGCCTGCACCACAAACCCGACATGCTGTCCGGAGGCGAGCAGCAGCGTGCGGCGATTGCCCTCGCGTTAGCCAACGAACCCGCACTGCTGCTGGCAGACGAACTGACCGGCGAGCTGGATTCGGGCAGCGCAGAGAAAATGATGGCGTTGCTGCAGCAGATCAATTCCGACAGGCACTTGACCCTGATCGTCGTGACACACAACCGGGCTGTCGCGGCTTTCGCGCAACGGCAGGTGCGAATCCATGACGGCCAGCTCAGCGAGGAAATACATGCCTAACTTTACGGATTTCGTCCTGGAGACCACCGCATTACGCCGCGAATATCGTCTGGGCCGCGAAAAAGTTGTCGCGCTGGCAGGCGTCGATATCCGCATTCGCAGCGGGGAGTTTGTCGCCATCATGGGGCCGAGCGGCTGCGGAAAATCCACCCTGTTGAATCTGCTGGGCGGGCTGGACCGCCCCACCTCGGGCCTTGTGATGCTCGACGGCGTCAATCTGCACGACTATAAAGAAGAGCAACTGGCAAAGCTGCGCCGCGAGAAGCTGGGATTTGTATTCCAGCGCCACGACCTGTTCCCGGTGCTGACGGCGCGCGAAAATATCGAGTTTCCCATGCTGCTTGACGACCAGGCCAGTCGCCTCAGGCGCGACCACGCCATGAGTCTACTTGAGCTGGTCGGTCTGTCCGACAAAGCCGACCATCTTCCCGACGAGCTGTCTGGGGGGCAGCAGCAGCGCGTCGGCGTGGCGCGCGCGCTCGCTAATGACCCGCTGATCCTGCTGGCCGATGAACCGACCGGAAATCTGGACAGTGTCAGCGCCGCGGAACTGATGAGCATGTTGATTAACCTGGTGCGCGGCATTGGACTGACACTGGTCATGGTGACTCACGACGCGGAAAGCGCCGCCCAGGCCGACCGCATACTTCATCTTAAAGACGGACAACTGGAGCTGTGAAATGATTGGCAAACTCGCCGTTTATGCCTTGAAGCTGGTGATGCGTAACCCGCGCCGCACCTTCACCTATCTTTTCGGGCTGGCGCTGGCTGTCGGCTTATTCGCCGGCATACTGTTTTTCATCGATGCCATGACGCGCCAGATGACGGCTACGGCATTGACCACTGTCAAGATTGACATGACGGCATACGTCAACGGGACCCAGGCGGACGTGAACCGCGTCGTCTCTGCAATGGCCCGGGTGCACAATATATCGGCGGCTGAACCTGTGATGGCGGCGGATTTTGCCTCCGCAGCTAAAGCCGGCGATACGCAGGCCACGGCGGCCGGGCGTCTGTTTGCGGTCAACCCGTCCTATCTGCACACGTTCGATGTGCTGAAAATCAGCCAGGGCGGATTTGACCCGAATGGGGTCATGGTCAATGAAGCGATGGCCACTGTGCTCAAGCTGAAAATCGGCGATATGCTGCAGATCAATTTTGCCGGAATCACCGATGCGGTCAAGCTGCCCATCAGCGGAATCATCAACACGAACTCCGCCGATGCCATGTTCGTGACATCTTCCGGGAGAGAAGGCGGTGTTTATGCAGACGTCGTCCTGGTTGATGCCAACTGGTTTCACAGTCATCTGGAGTCGCCGCTGGCTGCATTGGCGGCGAACAGGCCGGCTGCGATCCTGCCTAATGTAACCGTGCTTGATCAGCAGGTGCACATCAAAATCAACCGCGCTGCTTTCTCCGCGGACCTATCCGTCGCCGCACTCCAGTCCGCCGCGCTGAAACGCGAACTGGAGCGCACTCTGCCCGGGCAGATCAAGGTTCTGGATAATGTATCCGGCGCATTCCAGTCGGCTCTGTCCGATGTTCTGACGGCGAAAATACTGTTCATATTTCTAGGTCTGCCCGGCGTCGCGTTAGCCGCCTATCTGTCCAAATTCGCGGCAGAGTTGTTCGCCGACGCACAGCGGCGCGAGATCGGGTTGCTGCGCACGCGCGGCGCTACGCCCGGTCAGATCACCATCATCATCGCGATTGCTTCGGCGCTGCTGGCGGTCACAGGCTCGGTGCTGGGCATTTTCGTCGGATTGTTGCTGCTGGCGGTGAGCACGGGACGCCAGGCGCTGCAGGCATTTTCTCCTTTCTCCCCCGGCTTCGCATGGTCCACGTTTGCTTTATCCGCCGGTTCCGCCTTTGCGGCAGGCGTGGTGCTGACTTTCTTTGCTGCCTTCCTGCCCATATACAGCGCGCTGCATAATGAAATCACCCAGGAACGCCGCCGCGCCCGCCGCACGGAACGCCCGCCGTTCTGGAAGCGCGCCTACCTCGATCTACTGCTGATTCTGGCGGCCGTCGTCGTCATCTATGTGACCCAATCCACGGGCGGGTTCACAGCCGGAGGCCCGGAAGGCTCTGTTATTTCACTTTCCTTTTATGTGTTCCTGGGCCCGTTTTTTGCCTGGATCGGCCTGACGCTGCTGGTGTTGCGGCTGGTGGAAAGCGGCCTGAAATCCCTGGATAAACGCCTGGCGGCGTTCTACAAGAAGAGTTTCGGCGATATCGGCGAGGTAGCGGGCAAATCGATCTCCCGCCGCGCCGCCAGCATCAGCGCTGCGACGACGATTATCGCCCTCACCTTGTCATTCGGGTTGAGCCTTGCGCTGTTCCAATATACATACCGTCTGGAAAAACAGCGCGATGCCCGCTACGTGGCCGGCTCCGACATTCGCTTCACCCCTTCGCTGAACAGCCCGCAGACGGCGGACTTCGCCGCGCAGTTGATGGTTCCCGGCGTGACCAGCGTGACCGGCGTCATGCGCGATTCAAAGGCTTTGGTCGGTTCATCCAATCAGACGGTATACGGCATCGATGTCCCGTCGTATCTGCAGGCGGCCTATGCGCCCGATCAATTCTATATCAATGGTTCGGCGCAACAGACTATCGACGCAATCAACAGCCAGGCGCAGAACCTGCCTCCGGACAGTTACGCCCCTGGCACGGCCAGCGCCGTGTTAGGCGCTCTGGCCCGCACGCCTGATGGGATCATCCTCTCCGTTGATCAGGCGCAGAAATATAACATCCTGGTCGGCGATACGGTGCTGCTGCGCCTGTTCAACCCCAGCACCAGGCAATATGTCGATGTCAAGACCGTCGCCGTCGGAATGTTCCTTCAGTCATCGACATCTTCGCAGGATTCCGACTTTATCCTGAACCGGAACTTTATGGCTAAAGCGATTGGAAGCGGCACCATGTCATTCTTCCTCATCAAGACGAATGGCCAACCCGGCGCGGTTGCACAAGCCACCGCCGCGCTGCAGGCGCGCTTCAAGAATGCGATGTCATTCCATATTGCCAGCGTCAACAGCGTTGTATACGCCAATGACAGCTCATTAACCGCGCTCAACCTGACCGGCCTGGGCACCATGGAGAGCATCTACACGCTGTTGATCGTCTCCGTCGGCCTGGCGATTTTCCTCATGGCTATGATCAATGAGCGTCGCCGTGAATTCGGCACCATGCGGGCTTTAGGGGCCAATTTACGCCATTTACGGCGCTTCCTGTTCGCTGAGGCGGGCACGATCGGCGTTCTCAGCATGGTCATTGGGCTGGCGATAGGCTTCGGATTGGCGCGCATACTGATCCTGCTGCTCGGAAGTATTTTCATGACGTCAACCACAGCGCTTGAAGTGCCCTGGCTGGAACTGGCGATATTGCTGCTGCTGGTTGTCGCGGGCATGTTTATCAGCACCTACATCAGCAGCCGCCGGCTGGCGACACTTAAAGTGGTCGAGGCGCTGAGAGAACTCTAAAACCGAAGCGCATTTCATCCACGCTTCAACTGGATCGGGTAATCTCATGCTATGAGGCTGCGTCAGATGCAGCGGGAGATTACCCGATATGTCAAACATGATGAAGGGAACACGGCGTCGCGCCCTTAAACTGCGACGTGTCTTTTTACTCACAGTAGCCATGCTGGCGCTCGCGCTCGCCGGCGCTGTGACTATACCGGCAGTGGCTCCGGATGCAGGCGCGTCTATCGCCGACTTCCTGCGCTCCGTCGTCGGGCCTGAGCCTGTCGCTTTACTGGAAAGCACAGTGTTCCAGTTACAGGACACTTTGAACCGCGCCAAATACAACGTCACACACGATGGCGGTCAGGTGGCCTGGGCAAGCTCAGCCGTTCTGACACAAACACAATCCATCGTGACCTACTACCAGCCAACGCCGGCTGCTCCGCCAACGGCAGTCTCCCCTGCCCCGATACCGCACGCGCTCAAGTACGGCAGCCCGGCGACGACGACGACACCGACGACACCGGCATCCACTGCGACGCCTGTGAAGCCCAGACCCACGCCGACAGCCGTTGTGATTAAAAACGTCGTCGATGCGGCGCCCGCTGCGGGCACAGGATGGCAGGCCTTTGGGATGCTGTCGCCCGACCAGACGCCGATTATGGCGCGAACAGCGCTCAAGCCTGACCCGTCCCGGCCATACGCGAATGCCGCTGCCATACGGATCGACCTGAGCCTGGCGCGCCTGCACCTGGTGCCGGGAACGCTGGAGCCGACTTTTGCGCCCGGCGAACCGTCATTCAATCGTCCCGGCGTTATCCCGGCCAGCGATGCGCTGAATAATGTGCTGGTAGCAGCCTTCAACGGCGGTTTTAAGGCCATCCACGGCAAATATGGCATGATGTTCAACGGGAAAGTCATCCTGCCGCCGGTGAAAGGCATTGCCACCGTGGGGTTTTACCGCGACGGAAGCATCCGCATTGGCGCATGGGGAGTCGGCATTACGCAGACAGCGGATCTGATTTCGTATCGGCAGAACTGCCCGCTGCTGGTTGACCAGGGCCGTGTCAGACCCAATATCAATATCGCTGATGTGCTGTCGTGGGGTTATACCGGCGGCAATCCGGCGGCAACATGGCGTTCGGGGCTGGGGCTGAGCCAGGATGGGCGTTTCCTGATCTATGTTGCAGGAAACTCCCTGACTGCGCAAACGCTGGGTAATGCTTTGCAGCAGGCCGGCGCATATTACGGGATGCAACTGGACATCAACGGCTTCTATACCAGGTTTTACACCTATGAACCGGTAAAACCCGGTTCTGGTTCACTGCAGGCTGTGCGTTTGCTGCAGGCGATGTCCGGCAGCGCGACGCAGTATCTGACGCCTTACCCCCGCGACTTCTTCTATGTCACTGCACTGACGGGCACCAATATCGATGCGGTGCGTCAACCAACCATGCGCTAAAGGGTTGACGCGGTCGGTTTGCATATAGGTATCGGCGGAGAAATGGCCTTACGTTCTCCGCCGATACCGTTCTTCAGGACCTCTAGCTCACCGGTGGTGCGCGACGCGCGAACAGCTTGGCGACCTCAAGCAACGCCAGGAATACGATGACGGCAGCGAATATCGCAAGCAGGCTGGCAACTTCAATAGACGCCAGTTTGAACAGCTCATTCAACAGAGGCACATAAATGCCTGCCAGCAGAAATGCAACTGCCAGCAGCGCCCAGACCGTCATGACTTTATTGCTGAAGGGGCCCGTCTCCACGATAAGCTCTTTATCCGATCGCGAGATATAGGCCAGCACGATATGGCCGATGATCCAGGCCGAGAAGGCAAAGGTCTGCGCCTGAACCAGGTTTGCGGTGTGCTGCAATGCGTACAGGTAAACGGCGGTCACGGCGGCAAACAGGAAGAGCGCCTTGACCAGTATATCCGTGATCGCGCGGCGGTTGAACACATTCTCCGTGGGGTCGCGCGGTTTTCGCGTTGTGATGTTCTTCTCCTTCGGTTCCGCCGTAAAGCCCGCCGAGGCAGCCAGGTCCATGAACAACTCCAGGATGATGATCTGAATGGGCGCAAACGGCATGGGGATGCCCAGCAGAACCGGCAGCAGGAAGATCAGAATCAGAGCCACTTTGATTGCCAGGTAATAGCGCATACCCTTCGACAGGTTGTCGAAGAAGGCTCTCGCCTCAAAGATGCCCATGGCAATTGTGTTGAAGTTATCGTCGGCTAATACGGCGGCGGCGGCCTCCTTGGCGACATCGGTTCCCCGCATTCCCATAGCGATGCCGATATCGGCGCCTTTCAGCGCCAGCACATCGTTGATGCCGTCGCCCGTAACCGCGACCACCTCGTGGTTATCCTGCAGCGCCTTCACGATGCGATATTTGTGCTCCGGCGTGCTGCGGGCAAAGACTGAGGACTGCCGCACAGTCTGCCGCAATACCTCATCCGTCATCTGATCCAGGTCCTCGCCTGTGACGACTTTAGCGCCGTCAATGCCGACCTGCCCGGCGATGTACGCCGCGGTCAGAGGATAATCGCCGGTGACCATGATTGTGCGGATGCCGGCCTGCGCGGCAGTGGCGATCGTCTCCTTGACTCCCTGGCGGGGAGAGTCCTCCAGCGCGATGAGGCCCGCAAAGGCCATATTCTGCTCAAGCTGCGGGAACGGCAACTGTTGATCGGCAGGTTCCAGGTCTTTGGTGGCGACCGCGATAACACGCCGGCCCGCCGTCGTTTGCCGCTCCAGAGCCGCCCTGGCCTCAGCAGGAACGTTCAGGCAGGCTGAAAATACCTCTTCCGGTGCACCGCTTTTATACAGCCTGAATGCAGTGCCGTTGCTGCGCACAACGGCGCGCGTCTTTTCGCCTTTACCCAGATCATCCCTCACGACCGGAACCGTGCCGTATTTCAGCGCGATCATCTGCGTGAGGCCGCACGGCTCAAACAGACTCGGAACGACAATCATGTCCGCCCCCGCATAGATAAGGTGGGAAAGCTCTTCATTA
>JAKALH010000147.1 GCA_021813225.1 Chloroflexota bacterium | reverse complement strand
GCCGATGCCGGATCATTGCGATACGTCGAAGAGTCGCTTTACGACCTGGAACACGACCCGCATGAACTTCGTAATCTGATCGGGCTGGAATCGCACCGCGAAGTCTGCCAGGTCATGCAGGCGCGCCTGATCCGCCGGATGATTGAGGCCGGTGAAGCCGCGCCGGCGATCGAATCCGCCGCGCCGGTGCCGGGCGGGCAGCGGCGCGTCAGCGCAGCGGAACGCTACCGCTGACCGCCGTGGTCAGCGGATTTTGATGCGCTCGATCTCTTCGGCGTCGAACCCGACGGCGCGATAGAAGTCGAGTGCCGTTGGGCTGCCGCGCGAGCTGTCGACCAGCAGTTGCGCCGCGCCGCGCATACGCGCGCGGCGAAGTGCCAGTTCGAACAATGTGCGCCCCACGCCGCGGCGGCGGAACTCCGGGTCTACCACCAGCGCATCCAGCCAGGCGCGCATATCGGTCAGTGTTTTGGTAAATGATAATGCCGCAAAACCAGTAATGGTGTGAACATCCGACTCGGCAACCCACACTTCCACATTCGCATTGTGGCGCAACTCACCCAGCATCTGGTTGCGCCGCGCAGTGTCCATATTCAGCTCGGCCGGGATGAGTTTCATCAGATCGATTACGGCGTCGTAGTCGGCAGGTGTCGCCCGGCGAATGAGCATTCCTGAAGGGCCTTCCTCTTTCAGGCCCAGTGCCGATAACATGCGCATCTCCTGCCAGCGCGTGATGACTTCGCGATGGGTACGGAAGCAGATCGCCGGCAGTTGTTCAGGCGCAAAAAGGCCTACTGCCCGTGCATCGTCACCGGCATGCAGTTCACCGATGTTGAGCGGGTGCGCCCGATAGAAGATGATCAGCCCGCTGCGCGGCGGGCCTTCTGGAAACGAATACACGCCGAACAGCTCAACCAGTTCAAGGCGCAGGCCGGTTTCCTCAAGCGCTTCACGCAGTGCGGCCTGCTCGACGCTTTCGTCGGCTTCGATAAAGCCGGCCGGCAGCGCCCACTCACCGGCGCGCGGCGGGCGATCGCGCTGCACCAGCACCAGTTTGTCGTCGTTTTCAATCAATACGCCGACACCCGGGACGGGATTCTCATACTGGACATAGCCGCATGATTGGCATTGCCAGCGAGAACGGCCGTCCAGGTCGGAGAGTTGCATCGATGAACCGCATTTCTGGCAGTACATGGTGTCAGGACATTATAATTTGCCGCATGAAACCGTCGCGCGCACCGATGGACCTGCGCAGGCTGCGGCGAGAGAACGATCGCCGCATGTTGTTTCTGGTGCTGTTTGTGCTGGTCGGCATCGGCACCATTCTCACTGCCGTTGCATACGGCCCCGGGCCTGCTGCTGTTGCATTGTTGTGTCTCATGGCTGGCGCCGGCGCCATCGGTTTGCTCTGGCTGATATTCTCCGTAATCGGCAGGTGGGCGGGTGACTCCTGATATGCGTATAAGAAGTTTTCGGCTGGGCCTGTGCGCCGCGATCTGCACAACTCTCGTTTCTGCATGCACATTGCCTGCCTTCCCATCCCTGAAGCGCCCGCAGCCGACACCGGCTATCTCCATCGACCTGCCGTTGCGTACGCAGGCGCAGTTGCGCGACTACGACCTGACCGTCAAGGCGGTGCGGGATCAATACATCAACCAGGCCGCCCTGGCTGCATGGCAGGCATCCGTGGACACCTATCGCGCGCGCGTGCAGGCCGGCATGGACGACGCGAAGTTTGCGAGTACACTGAGCGACCTGCTGTCCACTTTGCACGATAGCGATCTCAGCGTCATCGCGCCCGCCCCACAGTCAGCCAACAGCCCGACGGCTACAGCGCCGCTGGGCGGCATCGGCATAATAGCCGGCCTGCCCGAGCAGAACAAGGACCGCGTCCTGGTCTTCGCCGTCTACGCCGGGTCACCGGCTGCGCAAGCCGGGATTCAACCGCACGACGCCATCGTGAGAATCAACAGCACACCCGTCACATTCGACGAACGCGATACCGTGCTGTCGCAGATACGCGGGCAGGCGGGCACAACAGTGACACTCACCATACGCACACCCGGGCAGCCCGCTCGGGATCTGACACTGACACGCCAGACTATTACCGCGCAAAGCACATTTGTCAGCAAACGCATCGAAGGGACCAATATCGGCTATATCCTGCCGGATGCAGCGTCGATCGATCAGATGCCGCTGGAAATCGCGCAGGCGCTTCGCGACCTGAGCAATGCGCAGGCACTTGACGGACTCGTCCTCGACCTGCGTACGACCCAGAGCCTGCGATTCCCGTTGACCGATATGCTCGGCCTGTTTGTCAACGGCGCAGTGGCGACACTGCATACACGGAGTGCCGTATCAAAAATCGAGGTCACCGGGAAAAATATCGCAGGCTCGCAGGTTGTGCCAATTGTCATTCTGGTCAGCGATGAGACGCGCGGCGTTGCCGAGTCATTCGCCGGCATCCTGCAGGAACTCGGACGGGCGAAAATCATCGGCGTGCAGACACCGGGGCGCGACGCTCTCGTCACGCCATTGACACTGCCCAACTCAAATGCCACGCTGCTCGTGCCGACCGGCGAATTCCGCGGCGTCAAGGATATCAGTTGGTATCACACGGGCATCAAGCCCGATATACCTTCGGACCTGATGTGGGAGCAGTACACAGACCAGAGCGATCCTCAGATCAAGCAGGCCGTGCAGGCGCTTTCACGGTAATAGATGGCAGACGGCTCAATAATCAGTGCGCCAGCGGCGAGAGCAGCGCGACAATATGATGTCCGAATATCGCGGCGCCGACGACAACGGCGGCAATCGAAGTAATGAGAACCGCCGCTGCGCTGCAGTCTTTAGCCACCTTGGCGAGTTCGTGATATTCCGGCGACACGCGGTCGACAAGCGCCTCGACGGCGGTGTTAGTCAGTTCGGTCTGCAGCACCAGCGCAATCACGAGCGCCAGCCCTTCCCATTCCCCTAATGGAAGCCGCAGCAGGAGTCCCGCCACGATGACCAGCGACGAGATGAACGCATGGATTTTGAAATTGCGCTGGGTGCGGAATGCGTAAGCGATCCCCTCATAGGCATAGCCGAATGACGCCAGCAGCGAGGGCGACCGCCTGTATGGCTGGCCTTGTCTATCGGCGGCCTCTTGCCGCGTCCCGTTCTGTGCGGGTGCGTCACCTACAGGACTCTGCATAACAGCCCCTTGAGATACTCCGACTCCGGAAAACTCAGCAGGATGGGATGATCGCTGGCCTGCGACAGTCTCGCGATAGCCTGTACGTCGCGGTCTGCCTCGACAGCGGCGCTGAACACAGCCTTCTGGAACAAAGCGGGATCGATGACCCCTGAGCAGGAGAATGTTGCCAGCAATCCGCCGGGATTGACAAGCCCCAGCCCCAGCCGGTTGAGGTCTTTATACGCGCGTACGGCACGGTCAATCTGGTCCGGACTATGAGCGAACTTGGGCGGGTCAAGTATCACGATATCGAACTTCTCCCCTGCAGATCGTCGCCTGCGTATCTCCTCAAAGGCATCGGCCAGAACGTACTCGAAAGTGCATGGGGAGTCTTTGAGCAACCGCACATTAGCCTCAGCCGTATGCAGAGCGTCGGCAGAGGAATCGATATTGACGACACGGGCCGCGCCATGGGCTGCCGCCACAATACCGAATGCGCCGGTGTACGAGAAGACGTTCAGAACCGCCGCGCCATGGCAATACGGCGCCAGGCGCGCGCGATTTTCGCGCTGATCCAGATAGAAGCCGGTTTTCTGGCCTGCTGCGATATCGACCAGATAACGCTGGTCGTTTTCCTGTATTTGGAGCAGGCCCGATGGCGCGGTTCCGAACACCGCACCCGAATGATCTTTGAGATGCTCGTGACGCATGCGCTCGTCGTCATTGCGTTCGGTCACACTGAGCGCCGCGGCATGATGGGTCAGGGCATCTACAATCGGCGTGCGTGCATTGGCCGCAGCGAGCGTAGAAAGTTGCAGGACGATGTGGCCCGCGTAGTCATCGGCAATCACACCGGGCAGGCCGTCGCTCTCGCCGAATATCAACCGGCGCGCATTCGTATGTGACAGTAAGGGGTCGCGTTCGCGCGATGTAACCGCGCGCGCCACGCACCTGACCCAGAACTGGTCGTCAATGATCTCATTATTGTCCCAGGTCAGCAGCCGCACGGCGATCTGTGCCTGCTGGTTGATGATGCCCCGCGCCAGCCATTCGCCTGTATTGGCGCGCACATCGACGACATTGCCGTCCCTCGGTTTGCCTTCCGTCAGTTTGATCGCGCCGGAAAACAGGCGGGGGTGGCGTGCGCGTACTGACCTGTCGCGCCCGGATTTCAATACGACCGATGGCAAAGCCTGTTCTGATGGCGCCACTGGCGCAACATCCGGGATATTGCCTTGTTCTGCCATACGTCATGATTTTAAGCCCCTCGCCGGCATCGAACATGGCGGGTTGACGAAGCTTTGCCGGTGCATGGCGAATTTCGTTTGACAGAGCATTCGAAGCGCGTATAATCCCATAGCTGTTTTACAGGCAGTGGGTGTAACTTGTCTGCTGAGCAGAAGTGGATTGTACGTTCGTATATGACACGGATCACTCACCCGAAGGGTGTTGCTTTGTTTACATGTCATAACTGACACAACACAGCCGATCGGTGTGTCCAAGAGGTGAAGGAAATGTATGCAATTGTCGAGGTGGGTGGACGCCAGTATCGCGTCGCTCCCGGCGAGAAATTCCTGGTTGAAAAACTGAAGCAACCGGCAGGCGCTTTGGTGGAGCTTCCGGTAATGCTGTTGTCCGATGAGACCGGCGTCAGGGTGGGCAAGCCGTATGTTGACGGTAAAACCCTGTCGGCCAGAGTGATCGGCGAAGCGAAAGGCGAAAAGCTGATTGCCTTCAAATACATGCCCAAGAAACGCTATCGCAAAAAGACGGGGCATCGCCAGCACTATACCGTCCTGCAGGTTGCAGATGAGACGGCAGCAGCACCAACGCCCGCCGAAACAACCGTGGCGACAGAGTAAGGAGAACGCATCATGGCGCATAAGAAAGGTGGAAGTTCGACGACCAATGGTCGCGACAGTCAGGCGCAGCGGTTGGGCGTGAAGCGTTATGGCGGTCAGGTAGTGCGCGCGGGGAACATCCTCGTTCGCCAGCACGGCACATCCGTTAAGGCCGGCGAAAACGTCGGCGTCGGTGTCGATCACACGCTGTTCGCCAAGGTCGATGGTGTGGTGAAATTCGAAACCCTGCCGACAGGCCGCAAACGTGTCAGCATCATCGTTGAAGAAGTTGCAGCGACAGAGGCGGAAGCGCCGGCTGTAGAAGAGGTCGAGCAATGAAGAAGGAAATCCATCCAAAGTACTACCCGGAAGCGAAGGTATATGTTGCCGGTGAATTCGTCGGCACAGTCGGCTCGACCAAACCGGAACTCCGTCTGGACGTCTGGTCCGGCACCCATCCTTTCTTCACCGGGCAGCAGCGCATTATCGACACAGAAGGTCAGGTCGATCGCTTCCAGAAACGCCTGGAGCGCAGTAAGGCAACCGCCACAGTGGACAAGGCGGAGAAGCAACGCCGTCGTCGCGCCCGCCAGCAGATTGCCGAAGTAGCAGATGATGAAGATAATCCTGCCGTAAGCGACAGCGCAGAAGAGTAGACTTCCGCGCCTGCAGATATCACCTGTTAAAGTCCGATGCGAATGCATCGGGCTTTACCGTTCTCCCGCCTGTCCGCTTCATACGGTTCGCCGTTATACTCATCTCGATGTCTGATCTCGGCCTGCTCGGGATCGCACTGGCTGCGACGCTTGCCGGCGCGCTCCTGGCACTGCTACCCGGCCTGCATGTGTACAACATCGCAGCACTCTCCGTTCTGCTGGCCGCGCGTGAGATGCTGCCGCTGAGCGGAGAAGCGATTGCCATGGTTCTGATTGGACTCCTGATCGGCTGGACGGTGGTGAATGTCATTCCGGCGGTCTTCCTGTTCGCTCCAGACGATGCCAATGCGTGGGTTGTAACGCCGGCGACGAAGCTGCTTCTGCGCGGCCAGGGAGTGCTGGCGACACAACTGGTCGGCGCCGGCAGCATCGGTGCGCTGGTTGTGCTGGCTGTGCTCTCGCCGATTCTGGATGAACTGCTCAGGCCGATACGCGCTATCGTGCAGCCGCACCTGGGCTGGATGCTCGTCGCCATCAGCGGATTTCTGGTGCTCAGCGAATGGCCGCGCGGCGAGAATCGCGCACAATCCGCGACAGGGAGACTGCTGCTGGCATGGGGATACCTGGGCGCCGGCCTGTTGACCTTCACATTAAGCGGACTGCTCGGATTCGTGCTGATGTATCGCAGCCCTGTCCCACAGGACGCGGCATACGCCAGCCTGTTGCCCGCTTTCGTCGGATTGTTCGGCGTACCGGGTCTGCTGCAGGTATTGCTGTTCGGAACACGACCGCCGCAGCAGCAACGGACACCGCTCGAAATTGCCCCATTCGCGCTGTTGCGAGGGACATTGACCGGCGTCGCGGGCGGTTTATTTGCTGGCTTTTTGCCGGCGATCAGCGGCGGCATCGGCGGCCTGCTGGCGGGCCACGCCACGGCGCAATGGGATGAAAAGTTGTTCCTGATATCGCAGGGAGCATCCAAAACCGCGTATTACGCCGGCAGCCTGCTGCTGTTATTTGTGCCGGGTCTGGGACTGACACGCGGCGGGATGGCCTCAATGCTCTCATCGCTGTATGTGCCGTACGGCTGGCATATGTACTCGCTGGCCGTGGCAGCGGTCGCGTTTGGCGGTGTGGCGGCTTTCGGAGCGCTGCAACTCCTGTCAAGCCTTGCTGCGCGCATAACCACCCGCACCGATACACGCCTCGTTGCGTCAGTCGCACTTGTGCTTGCCGCTGGTGTCACGCTGTCTTTCAGCGGGATCAGCGGCTTGCTGGTCATGGCAATCGCGTGCTGCATCGGGCTGAT
>JAKALH010000146.1 GCA_021813225.1 Chloroflexota bacterium | reverse complement strand
CACCAGTGCCGACGCTGGTCAACTGGATGGCGAACCCGAAGTACGCAGCGGCATTTATCATCATCTCCCGCGCGCAGATTATCGAGGCCGATTCGCTGGGCGAGATACCCAGAGGTACGTTGGAGAATATCAGACAATCATTACTGAGTTCACCCCTGTTCCGTGTCGTCTACAGCAATCCCGATATCACAGTGTTCCGGTTGGCCGACAAATACGATACCATCGCGCCATGAGAAACTGGATGGGCTGGCCCGTGTTGATCTGTGCCTCAGCGCTGGCTGCTGAGGTAGCGGAGCTGGGTCTGTTCGGCCCGGCCGCACGAACGATTCTGGTTGGCTGGTTCATGCTGGTCATTCCCGGTCTGGCATATGCGCGATTGTTGCCGCTTGAGAAAGACCCCCTCGCAATGTGCGTGGTCGCCGTTGCTTTAAGCCTGACACTGGATACACTGCTGGCAATAGTCATGGTTCTGACGCATGTGTACGACCCGGGCCTCGCCCTGTTCATCCTGATTGCGCTATCACTCGCTGGAGCAGGCATCCGGTTGATCCATTCATCCCGGTTTCCTTCGAAAGTCCGATAATCAATCCACCATTATGATCCACACATCATTCGCCATCATCTGGGACATGGATGGCGTGCTCGTCGACTCCGCGGGCTTGCACTATCGCGCCTGGCGACAGACTATACAGGATGAACTGCGCCGCGACATGAGTGAGGACGATTTCAACTCGACATTCGGATTGCGTAACAGCGAGATGTTGCGCGATTATCTGGGTTACGAACTATCGGAAGATGCCGTCAACCGCCTGGCTGATCGGAAGGAAGCCCTGTATCGCGACTTGATACATACCCATGGACTCACATTACTTCCTGGAGTACTGGCCTGGTTGAAACAGGCACACACCGCAGGATGGCGACAGGCGGTAGCTTCGTCTGCGCCACGAGCTAATGTTGAGGCAGTTGTCGACGCCGTGGCTATACGCCGCTACTTTAGCGCCATGATTTCCGCCGAGGATGTTCACAAGGGAAAACCCGACCCGGAAGTATTTCTGGCGGCAGCCCGGAAAGTGGATGTGACACCAGGTAACTGCATCGTAATTGAAGATGCGCCATTCGGCATTCTGGGCGCACGGCAGGCCGGGATGCGATGCATCGGTGTGTTGACTACTCATCCCAGCCTTGATGCAGATATCGTCATCAACTGCCTCGAAGATATCCGTTTCGAGTATGCTGCCGATCTGGTTTCAAAGCCCAGAAATGCAACCACTCTCCAATTGAACTCAGCTCATAAAGGTGATATATGACAGAACACGATTCAGGTACAGTCAGACTGGCACTCGTCGGTTGCGGCGGCATCTCCGGCGCACACGTCAATGGCTATAAGGACCTGTATGTGCACGGGTGCAGGGAATTCGTTGTGACCGCCTGTTGCGATGTGCGCGAAGAGAATGCGTTGAAAAGATCAAAGGAAATTGCCGAGATACAGGGGATTGCCCCGGCAGTGTTTACCTCACAAGCCGCTATGGAAAAGGCGGGTGTTGCGGACGCCGCTGATATCTGCCTGCCGCATTGTTTCCATCACAGCTCCGCAATCAGCCTGCTGGATGCCGGATTGCACGTCATGGTTGAGAAGCCCATCGGCATCACGGTGAAGGCAAGCCGCGCCATCATCGCAGCAGCGGAGCGCAACAGGCGCACCCTGGCAACAGCCGAGAATATCCGCCGCTATGTAACCGCACGTTCCTGCGCCTGGGCAATCAACCAGCGCGGTCTGATCGGGGACATGCGCCTGGTGAACATCCAGTCGATCAGCTTCAGCCCGTTCGATTACGACAATCCGGCCATGAAATGGCGGGGTATCAAGCTACTCACCGGCGGCGGCATGATCATGGATAGCGGCGCACATTTCGCCGATATGGTAGAGGTGCTGTTTGGCGATGTCGACGAGGTGTCCTGCACGATGAGCGCCTACGACAATCGCCTGATCAAAGATGCGCCGATCCTCGGCGACCAGCAGGCCGATGTCGAAGACACCTGGCACGCCGTCATCCGTTTCAAGAGCGGTCTGCATGTGCTGTGGACTCATTCGCGTTCACTGTATGGCCAGGGCATGTCAACGGCGTCTTACTACGGCAGTAAGGGCACGATGAACGCGCTGGGGTTTGCGTTCCATCCTTTCCAGAATGGCGGTACGGCCGTCCTGGATGACGGCACAGCGGTGACCAACGAACAGATCCAGTCAGAATACCTGGCGTCTTTGACCGAGCCGCAGCAGGCAACCCTGTTCCCTTACGGCAGCACGGATGGGTTCGCTATCGAAGTGTGGGACTTCATCGACGCACTGCGCAACAACCGTAAGCCGGAAATGGACGGCGTTGATGGACTGCGCGCCAAGACGTTATGCGAATGCTGCTACGAATCCGCTGTAGCCGGGCGCACCGTCAAGTTTGATGAGGTATTCGATGGCCGCCTGAGTGAATATCAGCGCCCGATCGATGAGTACTGGCACATCTGACATTGCGGGCACTGGCAGGCATCGCCACCGTAACACAAGAGGTCTGTCGTACGACCGACAGGCCTCTTCGTTCGAACAGAAGTCAGCCCTCGGCGCGTATGCTGTTGATGAGCGACTCGTTTGTAGGGTACTTGTTCAACAGTCGCAGCAACCACTGCATGCTTTCGACGGGCTTGCGAGCCGCCATGGCGCGGCGCAACAGGGTCAACTTCTGATAGATTTCCGGGGTGTAGAACCGCTCCGCTTTTCGCGTGCTGCTGGCTGCCAGATTGAGCGCCGGAAAGATGCGGGCCTCGGCCAGTTGCCGGCTCAGCACGATCTCGCTGTTGCCTGTTCCCTTGAACTCTTCGTAGATCAACTGGTCCATGCGCGACCCCGTGTCGACCAGCATAGACGCAATCATCGTGATCGAGCCGCCTTTCTCGATTTTGCGTGCCAGACCGAAAAAGCGGCGGGGAATATCCAGCGCACCGGCATCGATCCCGCCCGAAAGTGTTCGCCCGTTTGCACTACCGCGCAGGTTGAATGCGCGAACCAGCCGTGTCATGGAATCCAGCAGAACCACGACATCATGTCCGCACTCCAGTTCCGTGCGGATGTTTGCCAGCATCAACTCAGATAGCGCGATATGCTCTTGAATTTTCTGGTCACTGGAGCTGGCGAACACCTCTGCGGAAACCGTGCGCCGGAAATAGGTGACCTCCTCTGGACGTTCGTCGATCAGCAGGGCGATAATCCGTGCTTTGCTGCTTTCTGCGCGCACAGCCCTGGCTATCTTTTCCAGCAGCACTGTCTTTCCGGCTTTGGGTGGTGCCACGATCAGTCCGCGCGTACCCTTGGCGACAGGCGCAACCAGATCGACGACGCGCATACTGATATCGCCCTCGATGGAAAGGTCGAATCTTTCGAACGGATCGATCGCGGTGAGGTCGGAGAACAGCTTTCGCTTTGAAAACACAGCCGGTTTCAGGCCGCACACACTATCGACAGTTGCCAGTTCAGGCCCTGTCCGCCCAGCTTGCACGGAACCGGTCAGCGCAGCCCCTTCCACAAGGCCATACTGCTTGATGAGCGCGTCTCCTACGGTGGCAACCGATATTGATGGTCGCGCGGGGTCAACCAGGATGTGCAAACCCTTGGTTGTATGCCTGAGTAATCCGCGGGTTGTTTCCGGCATATTATTCGATGTCTACTAGCGCATCCGTGATTCTGACTGCCACATATCCGGGTTCTTGCCCAGCTTCAGCTTCAACGGCTCCGTCGCCTGAACGAGCCTGGTCAGTATATCCGTCGGCAACCTGACGTCGGCAGCATGCGCGATGCTGCTCGCCTGTTCGGCGGTGCGCGCCCCGGCAATGACAGAAGTCACGCCGAATTGAGCCATGCCGCTCTCGTCTTGCGGTCCCCAGTTAAACCCGCCGACGATGCCCCAACAGCCGAAGCAGACGCTCGATACCTGTATATCAGTCCGCGACAGAGTACGGTAAATCATCTTGATCCATTGGAAGCAGGAATTATACGCATAGTGCTGTCATACGGCCTATGAATGTTAAGGTACGACCTATTCCGCCCGGGCCGCACGATGACGCTGAATGTATGCAGCAACCTCAGCAATGGTGTTCACCCATATACCCATTTCGGGTTCCACACACAGTTCACACAGTCGTCCCAGATTTTCAACCGTAATAGCCTGCCGCGGGAAGCTACCGACATCATGCGAACAGAACACCAGCCAGCCCCGCTCAGCGATTGCACGATCGACCCATGCTTTCAGGTAATTGAACGGATGGTCATCGCTATCGACACCCATCACTTGCGCCAGATCGCAGTACTGTGGATTGTTAACCGCTTCGTCGCGGAAGCCGCGACAGGCCATATACCGCCGACCCGCCACGGGTATATAACTGGACAAGTGCTGCCCGCGCCCGACGAATTTCTGGCCGCATGGGTATGCAAATGAACGCGGCCTGATACCGACCAGTTGCTCGATGACTTCATCAGACCGTTCCATCTCAGTTTCAATATCGGCGAGTGTCATGTCTTCAAGTGCATTCGCCAGCGACCATGGAAAGTTACCGCTGCATGGATGTGTCAGAGTATGATTACCCATCTCATGGCCGCGCGCCACAGCGTCACGCCAGATATCTTGCCTGAGCGGGATATTCGATGGCGACAGATAGAACGTCGCCCTGATACCGTAACGGTCCAGCACGGGCAGTCCCGCATCGACCTGCGATGGCCTGGCATCATCCAGACTGATACTGATAGCGGCCTGTTTGCCAGCAGGCCAGTGGAAGCTGTCCTGCCCGGTTGCGGTTGTCATCTAGCCCACCCGGACGCATTCGATGCCGGTGAGACGCGCCAGCTTTTCGATGCGGGAGCGCTGGTGACCAATGCCCAGCGCGACATGGTGCGTCGGACCTTCAGCGCACCAGGTGTCCATAAACTCCGCGGGACCAAGCCCGAACTTGAGGCGCGAGTTGGTATTGCCGATACGGAATGTTGCACCGGGAATCGACTCTCCTTCAGCGACCAGGAACTTCAGCCTACCGTCAACGGTCTGGGTAACACCGAATATGGTTATCGGACCGTTCTTAACCTGAAACTCAACAGAAAGTCCGTAGCCCCGTTTACCGTGGAACAGGCCAAGCCCTCGCAGCACCGGTTTTCGACCGCTGATCGCCACATGCCCGGGGCCATCATGCCCCATCAGGATAAAGTCATCGACGAAATCCATGGCATAGAACTCGGTGAAAGAACCGCCGGCGCCCAACCGATCCATGATAAACATCGCGATGCAGTTCTTAAGGTCGCCTTCACCGCTGCAGGGCACACCGCCGGCTGTCAACAGCGAATTGCCTACAATCAACGACGCGCCCAGTTGTTCGAGCGCATTCCCATTAAGTCCGCGATAGTAATACGTCAAACCATGCAGATCGAAGTCATCGACCAGAGCGTCCAATCCGCAGGCGACCTGCGATGACCAGTTAAGAGCCTCATCGGTAACGGGCATGGATATCTGGTCGGCGCCGGGCTGAGCGATATCGAAGATACTCAAGATTTCGGCCTTCTTTGCCTGCACCTGCTGGTTGCTGACGGCATCGACACGCACCTGCAGGTCGTCCATCTCAAGCAACTCGATGTGAACGCCGAGTTGCGCAGTGACCATCGTGGGGTCGGTATTCATATCCAGCATACCCGGGTAGGTGTGACCGAGAAACCCGATGCGGCTGCGGTTCAGTGCGCGTTGTACCGAGGCGGCATGCACCCATTCCTCGATGGTGCCCCAGGCACGCGGGTCATTTGTCAGCGTACCGGATACCACGTTGAACGGTATGCTGCTGCGCGCAAAGGCACACGATATTTCGGGGACACAGCAGGCGCAACAATTGGCGAGCCACTCACCGGTGGTCATACTTTCATAGTCCAGTTGCGCCACGGGCTGCAGGTTCAGCACCAGCACAGGCCGCCTGACCCGCTGCACGGCCGGCACGACCTGCGATGCCGTCGCGTAGGTTGCGACATAGCACACCACGAGATCGACATTTTCGCGGATGAACAGATCGCCTGCTGCCAGCGCGCCAGCGGCACTGTCGACCATCCCGGCTGATACGATTTCACTGCCAAACCGGCGCAGATGATTTTCAACTTCAGCCTGATAACCCTCCAGACGTTCCTTCAGCCCCTCAAATTGCGGCCAGTAGGTTGCCAGACCGATGCCGAATACACCGATTTTCGCGCGGACTTCGGGCTGGCGCCGCCGAATGGAATTCATGAATGACATCGCATTCGTCTCAGTTGTCATGGTATCTCCCGGAGTGCGTTAGCGCATGATTCGGAATGATCTATCCCGGCGCCAATGCTCAGGCTATTTTGTCACGCAGAAACTTGACTGCTGCGCGAATGTCGGCTTCCGGATTGTCGCCGACTTCACGTTCGATAGTCAGGTAGCCGCGATATCCGATCTCGTTCAATGCCTGCAGGTAGGCATCCCAGTTGACAGCGCCCTGCCCCAATGGCAGTTCCTGGAATAACTTGCCGAAGTCCATGGCCTCGACTCCAACCTCCGCAAATGCACCGTAAACCTGTACGGGGTCGCATGGCTGAAGCTGCACGCCGTCCTTGGCGTGAGTGTGCACAATGTGTTCGCTGAGTGTGCGCACTGCCTGTACCGGGTCATCCGCAGCCACCATCACAAGGTTAGCCGGGTCCAGGTTCACACCAATACCCTTTAAGCCGACATCATCGAGAAAGGCTTTGAGCACACTGGCTTTCTCCGGGCCAGTTTCGATGGCGTAGGTCACGCCGATGCGTTCGGCATAGTGGCCCAGCTCATAACACGCAGAGCGCATGACCGCATAGCGGGGGTCCTGCTTGTCCTCCGGCACAACACCGATGTGCGTGGTTACAACATGTGTACCCAGATGAGCTGCCAGGTCCGCTATCTGCTTCGACTGCTCAATGCGAACG
>JAKALH010000145.1 GCA_021813225.1 Chloroflexota bacterium | reverse complement strand
GCCTGTAACTTGCCGAAGATATTCGCCAGATGTCCCTGTACGGTGCGGTCACTGATGCCAAGCTGAGCGGCGATGGCTTTGTTAGTGTATCCCCCGGCGACCAGCCGCAGTATGTCCAGCTCGCGGGCCGTCAGCGCCTCCGGCTGCGGCTCCGGTCGGCCGGGGCCGGCAGCAGCCAGTTGCTGCCACAGGCGGGTCGTAAGCCCGGGGTCCAGCACCGATTTGCCTTCATACACGGCATAGACCGCCTCGACCAGTTCTTCGGGGTCGGCCGTCTTCAAAACATAGCCGTTGACGCCCGCCTGGAGCGCCCCAAGGATAAACGGCTGATCGTCATAGGCGGTCAGGATCAGAATACCCACGCGCGAGCCGCCCGCCCGCAGCTCTCTGGCGACCTCGATCCCCGTTTTGCCGGGCATCTGGATGTCCAGCACCAGGACATCGGGCTGGTATTGCTGCGCCAGCGCCAGCGCCTGATGACCGTTTGCCGCCTCAGCGACGATGCGCAGGCGTGCGTCCTGTTCCAGAAAACCGCGAATTCCGGACCGGACGACTGCGTGGTCATCGGCCAGCAGGACGGTAACCGCGCCGTTTTCCTGTTCAGCGGATGTCATGAGTCAAAACCGGATCGATCCTGGGGAACACGGCCCAGGCGATTGCCAGGCCCGCCACGATGCCTGTCCACAGCCGCATCAACGAGTTGAACGACCCCCAGGCATCTCCTGCGTAGAAAGTCGGGTTTAAGGCGCTGTTCGTCAATGCGCGCAGCCAGTCATTCGTATCTCTGAATCCCCGCCCAAAGCCCTGCAGGTCTGAAATGAAGTGTGTGCTGCCGTCGATAAAGATGGGAAGCAGCAGCGCAGCCGTCAGCAGTAACGGCAGCGGGCGTATCCGCCGGCGCAGCAGGGCATACAGCAAACCGCCAATCCAGAAGCTGGTATACAGCGACACCATGCGGTCGGACCAGGCCACCTTGTAGCCCATCTCAGCGTTGCCGATGAAATTGCGCAACGTCAGGATGTTGGCGCTGCCGCGCACCGCGTCGATCTGGCTGAGCGGATACATGATGTTCGCGCCGAAAAGGAAAAAAGACCGTTCCGGCAACTGGTGGCACTGCGTGCTGTATATGGCATAGATCACCTGTCCCTGTCGCGCAAGGCCGGCCTTCAACAGCATCGGCGCGGCAAATGGTGTGAGAACCCACACGCCGATCAAAACGTTAACGAACAGCAACCAGTGCCGCAGAATCCAGCCAGCAACCTGGTTCAGCGCGCTGTCGCGATACGCCGGCGACTGTGATTTGATCATCTCACCACTTCCTGCCATCCCGCCATCTGGACATTATCATACTCCGCAGACCGGGCGCACGGCTTATACGCAACCCCGCGCCACCGGGCTGCAGTCGCCGCCCGGCCTTTGCTGCAACACCTCAACCAGAATCGTTGGAAAGCGCGCTGTGAGTTCACTGTCCGCATCGATTGGAGACAATGTGATGTAAGACCACTCTGAGGCGCCGCGCACGGTGATCGTGCCTTCCAGCGCCATGTGCGACTTCTGGGCGAACACAAGCAGCACCGCATATCCGCAGCCGCAAGGGCAGCTCGCTGCCTGCGCATCTCCGTTCAGTTCCAGGTCGAAACTGCGCAGAGTGCGGTATCCATAGCGGGGAAACACACGCTCGAGTGCGTTGACCAGACTGGTGCTGCCAACCGGCAATACTGTTGTCTCCATCCCAACCACACTGTTTCCTGCTTGTGGTCAAGCTGCGCTGATCCGGTTACTCACGCGGTTACGCGGTAATTGCGCATCATCCCGGCGGACTCATGCTCCAGGTTGTGGCAGTGATAGACGAACATGCCTGTGTGATCGGCGAATCGCAACAAGACCTTGACACGTTCACCAGGCATCAGCAGGAATGTGTCCTTCCAGCCCTCCTCAACATAACCTTCGCGCACCGATTCCCAACCGGCTGCCAGTTCGGGCATCACCCGGCGGTCAACCACCTGAAACTGCAACCCGTGGATATGGAAGGGATGGGCCATGCCCATCGGGTCAGTCATCTCGCCGGGATTCGTTTGATTGACGAATTCCCATAGTTCCGTCGTGTTCAGTTTGACCGTCTCGCCTTCGGTCACCCCGTCCATCTCGAAGGTGCGGTCATTGATTTTCCAGACCATGTTCCGCATCGTCAGTGCGAACGAGCGCGGATTATCGCGGTTGACTGCGTCATACACCCGGTTAAAGTTCAGTTGCGACAGCCGCGCCGGCAGCTTCAGGGTTTCCGGCTCCTGTCGTTCTACACGCACCTTCAACACGGTGAGAGGTGCGCCAAGCGCCGGTGCCTGACCGGCGGCGGCACCCATGCTCATCCCGCCCATGTTCATGCCGCTGCCGCTCATCCCGCCCATATTGCCACTCCCGCCGGCGGCTGCGCCCTCTGCGCCGCTGAATTCCAGGCTGCGCAATGTCAGTTCGTCGCCGACCTTCCGCCCGCTGAAGTCCGCCCACAGCTCGATGCGCTCACCCGGCGCCAGCGTGACATACTTTTTCTGAACAGGCTTCTCCAGCAAACCGCCATCCGTGCCGACCACCGTCAGCGGTGTGCCGTCGGCCCAGCCCAGTTTGTAAATACGCGAGTTCGATCCGTTGAGCAAACGCAATCGATAGACACGCGTGGCGACAGGCAGCGTGAAGTCAGCCTTTCCATTCACCACGATGCGCTCTCCCAGAAAGCCCATCATGATCTGCGTCATGCCGCTGCCCATCGGGTCAGAGATGTACGCCAACTGGTTATCCTTGTCGAAACTGCGATCCTGTAATATCAGGGGGACATCATATGCGCCGGCCGGCAGACCCGCGGCGGCTTCTTCCTCATCGGTCACGATGAAGAGACCTGCCAGGCCCATGTACACCTGCGCCGCGGTGCGCTCATGCGGGTGGGGATGGAACCAGTATGTGCCGGCGCGATCCGTGACCTGGAATTCATAGGTATACGTCTTGCCTGGCGCAATTGCATCGCGCGGGTGACCATCCATACGTTCCGGCAGGTGCAGCCCATGCCAGTGGATGATGGACTGTTCGGCATTGCCCGGCAATTCGTTCGTATATTGCACACGGACGCGCTGCCCTTTGCGCACCCGGATAGCCGGTCCCAGATAGGTATCGGGCAGCGCCTGTACGCTCGCTGCGTCGCCTTTCAGCACCTGCGCCTGATAGGTCCACACGCGGGTGGGCTTGCCGGTGAAGATAGGTACCTCCGTCTGCACGCTCTTGATGGCGATCTCAAGATCGACAGGAGTCGATGCGCCGCCAGCGCCAGCGCCCGCGCCGGGTGCAGCCGGCACGCCCTTCTGGCCGGTCTGCGCGCCGCAGGCGCTCAATACGCCGCCCGTAAACGTCAATAAACCGCTGACACCCAACAGACGAAGAAAATCGCGACGACTCGTTAGATTCGACATGCCAACCCTCTATGACCTTAACACATCAACGTATGGGATAGTCATAAGGGTACGCCCCGCCGTCATCGATTGCATCTGCCGGATGACCCGGACGAGATAGGCAATTTCACCTGTTCGTCTGCTCGCCCGGCTCGTTATGCCGGATACCCGGCAGACGAGTTCTCTTCAACAGCAGCGCATTGAGTGCAACCAGTAAAGAGCTGCCGGCCATGGAAAGCGCGGCGATTTCGGGGCGCAGGAGCAACCCGAAGGCCGGGTAGAACACGCCGGCTGCGATGGGGAAGGCGATAGTGTTGTAGCCCACTGCCCACCATAGATTCTGATGCATCTTGGCGACGGTGGCGCGGCTGAGCGCAATAGCGCCGATCACGTCGAACGGGTCGCTCTTCATCAAAACCACGTCTGCCGCCTCCATGGCGACATCCGTGCCCGCTCCAATCGCGATCCCCACGTCCGCCTGTGCCAGCGCCGGCGCATCGTTGATTCCGTCGCCGACCATCGCCACCAGCCGGCCCTGGCTCTGAAGTTCTTTCACTTTGTCGGCTTTCTGGCCGGGCAGCACCTCTGCAAAAACCGTGTCCATGCCCAGTTCACTGGCGATGCGTTCGGCAGTGGCGCGGTTGTCGCCCGTCAGCATCGCCACCTGCACGCCCAGCCTGCGCAGTTCTTCCACTGCCTGTTTCGATGTCGGACGTATGGCATCGGCGACGGCGAAGATGCCCGCAATCTTCCCGTCTATGGCGGCGTAGATCACCGTGCGCCCTGCGCCTTCCATCCCGGATGCGCGATCTCCCAGACCATCCAGGTTGACGGCGCTATCGCTCATCAGCTTGCGGTTCCCGACCAGAACCGTGCGCCCGTCCACCCCGGCGCGCAAGCCATGGCCGGGGACCGCTTCGAAATGGCCCGGCTGGCTCAGCGGCAGATTGCGTTCCCTGGCGTAATCGACCACGGCCTGCGCCAGCGGGTGTTCACTGGACTGCTCCGCCGAGGCTGCCAGTCGCACCAGTTCATCCTGAGAGATCGGATTGCCCGTCGCCACTACCTCTACAACCTGCGGCTGGCCTACGGTCAGTGTGCCGGTCTTGTCGAAGATAATCGCCCGCACCTTCGATGCCTGCTCCAGCGCCGTCGCATTTTTGTAAAGGATGCCATTCATGGCGCCCAGTCCGGTGCCGACCATCACCGCCGTCGGTGTGGCCAGCCCCAGGGCGTCGGGGCACGCAATGATCACGACGGTTATAGCCAGCGTGAGCGCAAAGAGGGACGTGGCGCCGGCCAGCCAGTACCAGCCAACAAAGGTCAATAAACCAAAGCTGACTGCCACAGCCACCAGCCACTGCGATGCGCGGTCGGCCAGGCGCTGCGCCGGCGCTTTCGAGTTCTGCGCCACCTGCACCAGCTTCACGATCTGCGCCAGTGCCGTGTCTGCGCCGACCTTCGTGGCGCGGAAGCGGAAGGTTCCCGTCTTGTTGATTGTCGCGCCGATGACCGCAGAACCCGGCATTTTCTTTACCGGCACGCTCTCGCCCGTGATCATCGACTCGTCGACGCTGGATTCTCCTTCGATCACCGCGCCATCGACGGGAATCTTGTTGCCGGGCCGTATCAGGACGATGTCGTTGACAAGCACTTCCGAGGTGGGGATCTCGACAGTCTGGCCGCTGCGAATCACGGTCGCCATGGGCGGGGCCAGGTCAAGCAGAGCGCGAATGGCGTTCGAAGCGCCGGAGCGGGCGCGCATCTCCATCCAGTGTCCAAACAGCACGAAGGCCAGCAGGACCACGGACGCCTCGTAGAACACCTCGCCCTTGAACAGGAAAGTGGCGGCGACACTGAACAGATAACCCGCTCCGACCGACAGCGCCACCAGCACCGACATGTCAAGGGTGCGATTCCTCAGGGCGCGGTATGCTCCCACAAAAAACATCTGCCCGCCCCAGACGACCGCCGGCGTGGACAGGATGAAGAGCAGGATGTCGCCGGGGATGCCGAATGGCGTGGGCAGACGCAGTTTGAACACCTCTGTTGCCAGGGGCGAATACAGGAACACCGGAATGGCGAGCAGAAAGGTCAGCAGGAAGCGGTTGCGCATATCGCGCACCATCTCGTCCATGCTCATGCCGGCACCGTGACCCATCTCGTGCGCCATGTGCGCCATCTCGCCCGATACGGGCTGCTTCCCGGCAGGCATGGCGTGTCCGGCATGCGGCATCGCGGCTGCCGATCCTGCCATTGGAGGGGTCGCCGCCGTCATGTGGCCGGCATGCGCATCAGGAGACATATCCGCATGCTCGGCGTGCATATGGGCTGCGTGATCGTGCAGAGCGCCGGGCGCAGGCTGGCCGGGTTCCGCTTGTGCGCCCGGCCCGGTTGCGCAGACATGCCGCGGCAGCGACTCGCCGCGGCAATGCAGGCCGCACTCTTCGATCAGGTGCTGAATATCCGCATCGGATATGAGGTTTTCATCGTAGCCAACGGTTACCGTATCGCTCATATAGCTGGCCTCGGCATGATGGATGCCGGCCTGGCGCCCCAGGAATGCCTGCAATGCCGGCCCCGAGCTGCCGCGCACCAGGCCGCTTGCCTCGAATACTTTCTCTTTCATCACAACTCTCCTCGTGAATCTATCTCCCAGAGCGCCAGATCCGCCACATAAGCAGCGCGCTAAGCCCAAGTGACAATATTAACGCCAATTCGAATACATAACCGGTGAGCTGCACCCACCCAGGTGGGTGATAGACCACCATCACCAAACCCAGGGCAATGATCGTCGCTGCCAGAAGAACTGCAAGGGCGAGGCGGTTGGTCATACGTTGCAGGCTGTGAATTAACAGATGCAGCCCTTCATGGTTGATGTTAAGTTCAAGTTCACCGCGCTCCACCTGATTGAGCAGGCGTGAGGCGCGGCGCGGCAGGTCGAATGCCAGTTCGGCGGTCTCGATTGCCGCCAATCCCAGCTTTTTACCCATGACGACGGGTGAACGCCGTTCAAACCACAGTTGCTGAAGCTGCGGCGCAAGGAACTCAAACAGCCGGAAGTTCGGGTCGAGACGCGCCCCCAGCGTCTCGCTCATGCTGATCACCCGGAACAGCATAGCCAACTCGCCGGGAAGTTGCAAATGGTGTCGGAACGCGATGGCCATGACGTCATGCGTCACCTGGGCGGCGGCCAGGTCCTGGATTGGCCGCCCGGCGTATTGATCTAATAAATGACTGAGGTCACGCTGCAACGCCGCGCGCTTCGCCCTTCCGCCCGCCACGCCCAGCGCGTACAGATCGTCGGCCATTTGCTCAGCGTCCTGCCGGACAACGGCAAGCCCGATGCGCGTCATGGTGTCTTGCAACTGCTTATCGAGGCGGCCAACCATGCCGAAATCGATCAGCGCAATCGAGCCGTCGGGCTGAACGAAAAAGTTACCCGGATGCGGGTCGGCATGGAAGAAGCCGAATTCATACACTTCGCGCATCATCAGACGGACGGCATTCTCCGCGACCTTGCGCCGGTTGATGCCGGCCTGCTCCAGCAGC